>NZ_CP156081.1:300000-415000 GCF_039830135.1 Defluviimonas sp. SAOS-178_SWC
CGACATCCTCGCCCATCAGAAAGACGCGGGCATCCTTCTCCATCGCCTCTGAAATGGCGGCCTTGACCGCCTCGCGATACGACGTTTCGACCATCTTGCCGGGCTTCGCGGGCTCGGGCGGCGCGGGCCGGTCCTCGGCCATGACATAGCGGGCCAGTGTCTCCACCGGCTCATCGCTGCCGGCCTCGGCGAAGGCGACGGCCCCGGCGATCTCGGCATCGACCTCGGCGGTGATCGCGGCGACCTCCTCGGCATGGATCAGGCCGTTTTCCTCCAGCCAGCCCTGGAACCTGACGATGGGCCCCTTTTCCCGCCATGCCTCCACCTCGTCCTTCGGGCGGTAAAGTTGGGCGTCGAACATCGAATGCGCGCGGAAGCGGTAGGTGCGGCATTCGAGGAAATGCGGTTCCCCTGTCTCGCGCATCTGGGCGAGCGCGCGACGGGTCGCGGCCTCTACCGCGACGACGTCCATGCCGTCCACCACATCGGCCGCCACGTCATAGCTGCGGGCCTTGGCGGCGATGTCGGTCTCGGCCTCGCTGAGCGAAAGCGCGGTGCCCATCGAGTAGCCGTTGTTCTCGCAGACGAAGAGCACGGGCAGGTCCCAGAGCGATGCGAGGTTCATCGCCTCGTGGAACTCGCCCTCCGCCACGGCGCCCTCGCCGAAGAAGCAGGCGGTGACGGCATCTTTGCCCTGCATCCTGTCGGCAAGCGCGAGGCCCACCGCCAAGGGCAATCCGCCGCCCACGATCGCGTTGCCGCCATAGAAGTTCGCCTTGGCAGAGAAGAGATGCATCGACCCGCCACGCCCGCCGGCGGAGCCTTCGGCCTTGCCATACATCTCAGCCAGGACTTCGGTCATCGGCAGGCCGCGCATCAGCGCATGGCCATGTTCCCGGTAGGTTGCGACGATCCGGTCCGCATAGCCCAGGACCGGGATCACGCCGGCCGCGACCGCCTCTTCGCCGTCATAGAGATGCAGGAAGCCGCGGATCTTTTCCTGCGTGTAAAGCTCGGCGCATTTGTCCTCGAACCGGCGGATGCGGATCATCGCCTTCAGCAATTGGCGCACATGAGCATGATCGAGGCGGGGCTTGAGGGCTGTGTCGGTCATTTCTCGTCACTTTCCAGGGTCGAGATATCGCCTTCGGGCAGGCCAAGTTCCCGCGCCTTCAGAAGCCGGCGCATGATCTTGCCGGACCGGGTCTTTGGCAGGTTCTGGCGGAAGACGATTTCCTTCGGGGCCACCGCCGGCCCCAGCCGCTTTCGGGCAAAGCCAAGAAGGTCGAGCTCAAGTTGCTCGTTCGGCTCATAGCCCTTGTTCAGTGCGACATAGGCCTTGACGATCTCGCCCGCCGTCTCGTCGGGGATGCCGATGACGCCGACCTCGGCCACGGCATCATGTTCGATCAGGGCACTTTCGACCTCGAAGGGACCGATCAGGTGCCCGGCGCTCTTGATCACGTCGTCGGAGCGGCCGACGAACCAGAAATAGCCGTCGCTGTCGCGCATCGCGAGATCGCCGGACAGGTACCATCCGTCGCGGAAGCATTTCTTGTAGCGCGCCTCCTCGTGCAGATAGGCGCGCATCATGGATGGCCAGCCGGGGCGGAGCGCAAGCTCGCCGATGGCCTGCGCCTTGGCCAACTCCTTCACGCTGCCTTCCGTCACCTCTACAATCCCGGCCTCGATTCCCGGCAGGGGTTTGCCCATCGAACCGGGTTTCACGTCCATCGAGGCGTAATTGGCGATCATGATCCCGCCGGTTTCGGTCTGCCACCAGTTGTCGTGGAAGGGCATGCCGAAGACCTCCTGCCCCCAAAGAACGGCTTCGGGGTTCAGAGGTTCGCCGACGCTCGCCATGAAGCGCAGTTTCGGGAACCGGTGCTTGCCGATCAGATCGGCGCCCGCACGCATCAGCATCCGGATCGCGGTGGGGGCGGTGTACCAGACGGTCACGCCTTCGCGGGCGAGCATGTCGTACCATTGGTTGGGGTCGAACTCCGCCTCGTCGACGATCATCGTCACGCCGATCACGAGGGGGGCGATGATGCCGTAGGAAGTGCCGGTGACCCATCCGGGGTCGGCGGTGCACCAGTAGATATCGTCGGGTCTGAGATCGAGAGCAAGCCGCGCCGTCACGCGATGCGCGACCACCGCTTCGTGAACGTGCAGCGCGCCTTTCGGCCGTCCGGTCGTCCCCGATGTGAAATGCAGCAGCGCGGGATCGTCGGGCCGGGTCGTGGCGGTCCTGAAGTCGTTCGCCGCCGCTTCCATCAGTGGCGCGAGGGCGGTACAGCCCTCGGCCTCGCCATCTATGAGGAGGATGTGTTGAAGCTCCGGCAGGCGGTCGCGGATGCCTTTGACTTTGCGACGGTAAAGCGCCGATGTCGTGATGAGAACGCGGGCGGAGCCGATCTCCATCCGCGACTGGACGGGTTCGGGGCCGAAGGCCGAGAACATCGGACAGAAGACCGCGCCGGACTTGAGGGTGCCGAGCGCGGCGAAATAAAGTTCGGGAACGCGGCCAAGGAGCGAATAGACGGTTTGGCCCCGCTCTACGCCCAGTGATTTCAATATATTGGCAAAGCGGTTGGCATTCCGGGACAGCTCTCCATAGGTGAACACGCGTTCGGCCCCGTCGCGGCTGAACCAGCGCAGGGCGGTCTTGTCGCCGCGCCCCGCTGCGATCTGCGCGTCAAGCGCCTCGTGCGCGATATTCAAGCCGCCGCCCGACAGGCCCGCCAGCGCCTCGCGTTCCCTTTGCCAGGAAAAGTCCGCAGCCGCAGCCGCATAGTCCGGCATATTGGCCGCCTTGGCCTTGGACGGGTCTTTTCTCAGGATCGTTTCGCTCACGCCCTGCTCCTCTCTTTTCAGGGGCCAAGCGACGGCAGACGCCATCCTGTCCACGCTACTGCAAGGGCAGCGTGGCAGGACTGATCGAAATCAACCTGAAGCGCTGTGTCCTCAACCTGCCTGAGCAGTCGTCACGGCCTGCTCCATCGCCGTGAGGAAGCGGGCCACCTCGGCCGTGGTATTGTAGTGACAGACCGAGACCCGGACGCAGGCGTCGAGCCCGAGCGGGTGCAGGATGTTGCCGCAATAGTGGTCGTCCTTGCGGATATGCACCCGGATGCCTTCGTCCCCGAGGAACTGGACGAGGTCGCCCGCCGCCATGCCGTCGAGCGTGAGCGAGACCACCCCTTCGCGGCCCTCGGTCCCGGTGCCGCCGATGACGGTCACGCCGGGCATCTCGGCGAGGCCGCGCAGGTTGCCGGTGCCGTGGAGCATTGCCGCCATCAGCCGGGCTTCGTGATCGTGGATCGCCTTCGCGGCGGCCTCGATCCGGGCGCGGCGGTTCGTGTCGCCGGCAAAGTTGCTGCCGAGCCAGTCGAAATAGTCGACGACGTCGGTGAAGGTCGCGTAGGCGCCGGCGTCGCGTGTTCCCAGCTCCCAGGTCTCGGCCGCGCCGCCAATGACCTGCTCCTTCGTGCAGTCGGTCAACCGGTCCGACGCCCAGCCGACGCCGTAGCCGTGGCGTGAGAAGACCTTGTAGGGCGAGACGGCATAGCCGTCGGCACCATAGGCCGCACAGTCGATGTCGCCGTGGCTCGCGTGCTGGATGCCGTCGATGATAATGAAGCAGTCGGGTGCCTTGGCGCGGATTGCCGAAGCAATCGCGGCGACGTCGACCGACATGCCGGTGACGGGCGAGGTCTGGACGATGGTCGCGACGCGGATCTCGGGCGTGATCAGGGCGAGGTAGGCGTCAAGCCCGACCGTGCCGGTGGCGTCGTCATGAACCGCCAAGAGATGCGGCCGCCCCGTCACCTCGGCCCAGCGCGCCATCGCGCTGCGCGAGGCGGGGTGTTCGAGCGTCGAGCCCAGCATGACGCCGCCGGGGGCGGCGCCAAGCGCTGCGGTGCGGATCAACCGGAACAGCACCTCCGTCCCGCTTTCACCGACGAAGACCTGACCGCCGGAGGCGTTGAGGAAGGTCCGCATGTCGGCTTTGCCGTTGTCGATGGCCGCCATCAGCGCCTTCGAGGCCGGGTTGTCGCGGCCCTGATTGTCGGGATAGCCGGCATAGGCAGCCGAGGTCTCGATCACCGACTTGAGCCGCAGCGCACCGCCGGCATTTTCGAAGAAGATGCGCGGCCCCTCGAAGGGGCAGACATCCACATGGGCGAAGCGGTCGCGGATGGCTTTCATCAGGCCGGGTCTGTCTTCGAGCATGGCGGGTTCCTTTCCACGGCACAGTGTCGATTGCCACATGCACCGGGCGGCGCGGCTTGGCAATCCCGGGCCGATTTCCTTTGATTTCGGCCCGCTCGTGCTCCAGCCTCCCGGTGGGCGGGCCGGATGGCCCGGTTGCAGGGGGCAATTCATGAGCGATCTCGATCTGTGCTACATGCCGGCGCATGAGGCGCTGAACCGGTTCCGGGCGAAGACCCTGTCGCCTGTCGAGTTGATGGAGGCGGTGATTGCCCGCGCTGGTGCGGTGCAGGGCAAGGTCAACAGCCTGACCTTCACCCATTTCGACCGTGCGATGGATCAGGCCCGCAAGGCCGAGGCGAAATTTGCGAAGGGTTCACGGACGCGCGCGTTAGAGGGGTTGCCGGTTGCGGTGAAGGACGAGAGCGCGATCAAGGGGATGCCGACATCTGGCGGTTCGCTGATCATGAAGGACGACATCGCCGACCACACATCGGTCGTGAACCAGCGCATTCTCGCGGCGGGCGGAATCGTCCATGCCCGCACCGCGACGCCGGAGTTTTCCTGCGCGGGCTACACCTGGTCGCGACTTTGGGGCGTGACGCGGAACCCGTGGAACACCGACTTCACGCCGGGCGGATCGTCGGGCGGGTCGGGCACGGCGCTGGCCTGCGGCAGCGCCACGCTGGCGACGGGATCGGATATCGGCGGGTCGATCCGCATTCCCGCCTCGTGCTGCGGTGTCGTCGGGTTCAAGCCGCCCTATGGCCGCAACCCCGAGGATCCGCCCTTCAACCTCGACTTCTACTGCCACGAAGGTCCGATGGCGCGGACCGTGAAGGACACGATCCTTTTCCAGAACGTCATGGCGGGGCCGAGCCCGCAGGATATCGCGACGCTGCGGCCGAAACTCCGGCTTCCGCTTGAGATGAAGCCGATCAAGGGCTGGAAGATCGCCTGTTCTATGGACCTCAGCATCTACGAGGTCGACCCGGACGTGCGCAAGAATACCGCGGCGGCGCTCGACGTCTTCAGGTCGCTCGGCGCGACGGTCGAGGAGGTGGACCTCGGCTGGACGCCTGACGTGCTTGACGCCGGGATGACCTATCTCAGGCACCTCTTCGGCGCCTATATCTCGCAGCTTCTGAAGGACCACGGCGACGACATGACGACCTATGCCCGGCAGTTCGCCGAGGACGGGAAGAAGTCGAAACCTGTGGATTTCGTTCGTAGCCTCGACGTGGCGGCGGGGATGTACCGGACGCTTGGGCCCATCCTTGAGCGCTACGACGTTCTGATCTGCCCGACGAGCGGGCTCCCGGCCGTGCCGGCGGATTTCGACCAGTCGAAGGATACGGTGCAGATCAACGGCAAGGTGGTCGACCCGTTCCTCGGCTGGGTTATGACGCTGCCCTTCAACATGCTGAGCCGCTGCCCGGTCCTTGCCGTCCCGTCGGGCCATGCCGCGAACGGGGTGCCGACCGGGATCCAGATCGTCGGACGCACCTATTGCGACGCGGACGTGTTTCGCGCCGGTCTGGCTTACGAGGCGGCGCTGGGCGGCTGGTTCACCGGCCCGGCGTCGCGTCCGAACCTCTGAGCGTCAGACCGTGTGCAGGTAGAGATCGTAGTCGACCTCGGAGATGGTTCGGGCCACGCGGGCATATTCGGCCGCCTTCACGGCGGTGAACGTGCGGTGCATACCCTCGCCAAGCGCCTGTTTCAAGAAGTCCGAGCCTTGCGCCGCCTCGATCGCCGCACGCCAGTCGCGCGGGATCGCCGGGCCGCTCTCGTCCTCGGCATAGCCGTTCCCGGTGGTCTCCGGGCCGGGGTCAAGCCGGCTGTCGAAGCCGTGCAGAATCCCCGCGAGCACGGTTGCGGCGACAAGATAGGGATTGGCATCGACACCGGAGGGACGATGTTCTATCCGCCGCGCCTTCACGTCGCCCTCAGGCACCCGGAGCGCGACGGAGCGGTTGTTGACGCCCCAGCTTGTCGAGACGGGCGCGTAGCTCTGGTTCGCGAAGCGGCGCCAGGAATTCAGGTGCGGCGCGAAAACCAGCATCGACTCGCCCATCGTCGCGCGAAGCCCGCCGAGCGCGTGCAAAAGCGTGTCTGCCCAGCCTGAACCGGGCTTTTCGGCAAAGACGTTGACGCCCGCCTCATCCATCATCGAGACGTGGAAATGCATGCCAGAGCCGGCATATTCCTCCACCGGTTTCGCCATGAAGCAGGCGGTCACGCCATGCGCGCGCGCCTGTTGCCGCACGATCCGCTTCAGCCGCACGAGATCGTCGGCGGCCTGCATCACGTCCTCGCGGTAGTGAAGGGTCAGCTCGTACTGGCCGGGCGCGTATTCCGAGATCATCGTCTCGGCCTTGATCCCGGCCTTTTCGGCGCCGGCATAGATGTCGGAGAACAGCGGCAGCATCCCGTGCAGGTGATCGACCGAGTAGACCTCGGTCTTGTGGCTCGGGCGGCCGTCGAGAACGTCGGCGGCGGGGCGCACCTTGCCGTCGGGGCCGCGATCCCTGGCGAGAAGGAAGAATTCCAGTTCGAACGCGCCGGCCGGCTTCAGCCCGCGCTGCGCGAATGCGTCGACCTGCCTTTGCAGGGCATGCCGGGGGTCGGAGGTCATGACCTTGCCGTCAAGCTCGTAGAGCGACAGGAACACCTCGGCGCGGGGAGGCGTCGTGTTGTGCAACGGCTGCAGAGTGCCGGGGATCGGCCAGGCGCGAAGGTCGCCGTCGCCCTGGTCCCAGATGAGGCCGGTCTCATGCACGTCCTCGCCGCAGATATCGAGGCCGAGGATCGAAATCGGCATGTGCCGGCCCGATTTGTAAAGGCTCACAAGCTCGTGCCGGCGGATGATCTTGCCGCGCCCGATGCCGTTGGAATCGTGCAGGACGATGTCGATCGCCTCGATTTCGGGGTGGGCGGCGAGGAAGTCTTCGGCCTCGGCAAGGGTCGCGCCCGAGGGGCAGGTCTGGGTCATGATGTCCTCAGGCAATAAGTTCGGTCAGGATTTCGTCGAAGGCGGCGATCAGCCGGTCGATCTGGCGTTTCTTGGTCGCGGGGCTGATCAGCATCATGTTGTGGAAGGGCGCGATCAGGCAGCCGCGATTGAGAAGCGCGGTGTGCAGTGTCGCCTCCACCTCGGGCATGTGTGCCATTGCGGCCTCGGTGCCGTTTTTCAGGGGGCCGGGAGCGCAGATGAACTCCACCCGCGCGCCGACGCGGACGACGTGCCAAGGGGCCTTATGCTTTTCGATGACCGCAGACAGGCCGGAACAGAGACTTTCCGCGCCCTGTTCCATATGCGCGTAGGCGTCCTTCGTCATGACCTCGGCGAGGTTCGCGCGGAGGCAGGCGAACTGCATCGGGTTGGCCGAAAGCGTCGTGCCCATGCCCGAATGGCCCGAGGAACGGCCGGCATTGTAGGCAAGGTAATCCTTCGCCACTTTCGGACGCAGGCCCCAAACGGCGGTCGGCATCCCGCCCGCCACGCATTTGCCCAGGACGAAGATATCGGGGTCGAGCCCGTTGACGCCGGTGTGGCCGCCGAGGCCCGAGGAAATCGTGTGCGTCTCGTCGATGATCAGAAGCGCGCCATGCCGGGTGGCCAGATCGCGCAACCCGTCGTGGAAGCCGGGTTGCGGCAGGACCATGCAGGAATTGGTCATCACCGGCTCAGTCAGGATCGCGGCGATCTGGCCGGACTTCAGTTCGGCCTCGACGCTGGCGAGGTCGTTGAACTCGGCGCAGGCGGCCAGTTCGGTGAGATCCGTCACCTGTCCGGTCAGGCCGGGGCGGGTCATGGTCTTGCCGTTCCGCCTTTCCACCATCGTGTCATCGACCGTGCCGTGATAGCAGCCGTTGAAGACCAGAACCTTGGGCTTTCCGGTCACCGCGCGGGCGACACGCAACGCGAAGCGGTTGGCGTCGGTCGCGGTCGTCGCGATCTGCCATTTGAACTCGCCGAAGCGCTCCGTCAGGAGTTTGCCGGCCTCCAGTGCGGCCTCTGTCGGCAGCATGTAGGTCAGGCCGTTCTTCGCCTGCTTGCGGATCGCCTTCGCGACCGGCTTCGGCGAATGACCGAACATGGAACCGGTGTCGCCAAGGCAGAAATCGTCGATCCCGTAGCCGTCGAGATCGGTCAGGCGCGCGCCTTTCGCCTTTGCCACCAGCATTGGGAAGGGCATCGGCCAATCCTTCATCCAGTGCATCGGCACCGAATCGAGGTAGTTGTCCGCACCTTCGTTCAAAGCCGCCCTGGTCTTCGGACGCGACGCCGCAAAGCGTTTCGCTTCGCGCTCGGCGACCGTCTTCAATCGGGTCCGGGAAATACCTGCGATGGTCTCGGTTGCGCTGGGCATGGCGTCGCTCCTGAGGGACAGCGCCTTATCCGCGATTTTTGATCAAATTGGAAGCGCTCGTTGGCGGCTGCGTTTGCTAGTGACCGCGACCCGCGCGCAATGTTTGATCAAATCAAGCCAAGCTCACGAGAACTGCCCAGCCGGCGCATTCTGCGACCTGCTGCATCGCCCCCATCACGTCGCCTGTCTGCCCGCCGATCTGACGTATCGCAAGGGCTGCAACCGCGGTCGCGGCGAGGGCGACGGCGAATGCGGCGACAAGCGCCGTCCCGAAACCCAACGGCAGGAGGCAGGCGAACCCGATCGCAGCCGCGACGCGCGCGGGAACCGGATCATCCCCGGCTGCGGACCGGCCCAGACCATCCGTTCGGGCCGCCGGCATCAGGACCAGCGCTGCCGGAAGCACGGCGCGGGACGCTGCCGCAAGACCGATGAGCGCGGCGGTGGCGGAGCCGTTCTCTGCCAGTGCGGTGATGCCGAGGCCGCGAAAACCGATGGCGAGGATCAGCGCGATCACGCCATAGGACCCGATTCGGCTGTCGCGCATGATTTCGAGCTTGCGCGCCCTGTCGCGGCCGCCGCCGAATCCGTCTGCGAGATCGGCCAACCCGTCCTCGTGCATGGCGCCGGTGGCAAGGACAATCGCCGCGAGGGCCAGAATGGCGGCCATTGCCAGCGGAAGACCGAGCGAGAGGCCGACCGCGGCTCCAAACGCTCCGATTGCGCCCACGGCAGCGCCCGCCAGCGGCCACGCCCAGGAGGAGGACGCCATGTCGGGGGCCCCGCCCCGAAGCGCGCCGACGGGCAGCCGAGTCAGCAGGAGGAAGGCCAGCCTAAGCTCCTCTGCCCGGCGCGCGCTCATGCTTCGGAGACTCCCGCCTCGCCGAATGTCGCCATCCCGTTGTGGCAGGCGAGCGCCGCACGGACGATCCCGAGTGCCAACGCCGCCCCCGACCCTTCGCCGAGCCGCATGTCGAATTCGAGGACCGGGCGTTTTTGGATTGCCGCGAGGAGCTTCCGGTGGCCCGGTTCGGAGGATGTGTGACCGACAAGGCAGTGGTCGAGAAGCCGCTTGTCGGCGGCATGGAGAACGGCAGCTGCGGCGGTACAGATGAAGCCGTCGAGGATCACCGGAATGCGCGCGGCCCGCGCCGCCAGAACCGCGCCGCAGATCGCTGCCTGCTCGCGTCCGCCAAGGGCGGCAAGGATGGCGGGCGCATTGCCAATGGCGTCGGAATGGCGCTTCAGACCGCGCTCGATCACGTCGATCTTCCGGGCGATTCCGGCCTTGTCAGACCCTGTTCCTGGCCCGACCCATTCCGCCACGGGGCCGCCGAAGCAGGCCGCGGCGAGCGCCGCGGCGACGGTCGAGTTGCCGATGCCCATTTCGCCAAGGATCAGGATGTCGGCGCCTTCGTTGACCGCCGAGGCGCCCTGCCAGAAGGCGTCGAGGCAGTCCGTCTCGGACATCGCAGGGCCCTCGGTGAAATCCGCCGTCGGCTGGCCGAGGCTGAGTGCGATGACCGAAAGCTCCGCCCCGTTCACCGCGCAAAGTTGGTTGATCGCCGCGCCGCCCGCTTCGAAATTCGCCACCATCTGGGCGGTCACTTCCTGCGGATAGGGGTTCACTCCCTGCGCGCAGACGCCGTGGTTCCCGGCAAAGACGAGCGCTTGCGCCGTCCAGATCTCAGGCCGGGCCGTCCCGCGCCAGGCGGCCATGAACTCGGCGATCTGTTCGAGCCGGCCAAGCGAGCCTGGTGGTTTGGTCAGCGAGTTCTGACGCATCCGCGCGGCTTCCGCGGCGTGGTCGTCGGCGACGGGCAGCTTGTCCGCGAGATTCGGGATCTGCGAGAGAGAGGTGAGGCGCGGAAACGTCATGTCATTTCACTTTCAGGGGCAGGCCCGCAACGGCAAGGTGGACTTCGTCCGCCGCCGCCGCGACCCATTGGTTGAGAAGCCCGGCCGCATCGCGGAATTCCCGGGCAAGGGCATTGTCAGGAACGATACCAGATCCGACCTCGTTGGTGACGATCACGACCGGGTCGCGCTGCGCGGGCAGGGTGGCGATCAGCGCCTCGGCGGCGTCGCGCCAGTTATCCCCGGAAAGCATGACATTGGTCAGCCACAGCGTCAGGCAATCGACAAGACGCGGGCCCCGCCTGTCAGTCGCGGCCAACGCGCCGACCAGATCGCGCGATTCGGCGTGCGTCACCCACTCCGCCCCACGCCGCGACTGGTGGTCGGCGATGCGCGCGGCCATCTCGGGATCATGCGCCTCGGCGGTCGCGATGTAGACGGCGGGCCGGCCCAAGGACAGCGCCATCGTCTCGGCAATGCCGCTTTTGCCCGAACGCGCACCGCCGGTAATGAGTATCGTCTTGCCCATGGTCCGCTCTCAAAGCAGAAACGGCCCGAACGTGGAAGGGAGAATGCGACCGTGGGTGTCGCCGCCGCGACAGAGTTGATCCTGATCCGTCACGCGCCCGCGTTGACGGGTGGGCGGCTTTGTGGCCGTACCGATGTTCCGGCCGATTGCGGCGACAGGGGCCGTGTCGCTGCCCTGCGCGCCGCGGTCGGCGTGCCGGATCGCATCGTCACGAGTCCGGCGCTGCGTTGCCGCCAGACGGCCGCCGCCCTCTGGCCGGTCGAGGTCGATCCTCTGTCGGACGCCGCCTTGTGGGAGCAGGATTTCGGCGATTGGGAGGGGAGGGCGCCCGACGCGCTTCCCGACCTCGGGCCGCTCAGTCCCGCCGCCTTGGCCCAGCATCGACCGCCCGGCGGCGAGAGTTTCGCCGATCTTTGCGCGCGGGTGGCACCCGCCCTGATCGGGGCCGCGACGGGCGGACGGGTCGCCATCGTCGCGCATGCCGGCACCGTCCGGGCCGGCCTGGCGCTCGCGCTCGGTTCGGTGCCGCGGGCACTGGCGTTCGACGTGGCGCCACTGTCCTTGACCCGGCTGTGGGCGTTGCCGGATGGCGGATGGTCCATCGCCACCGTCAACTGGTGCCCGGCATGACAGAACGGGTCGTCCGCGTTTCCGGACATTTCGGAGAACTGCTGCAAGGCCGGATAGGGCCGGATGGCCCGGTCGCCCTGATCTCTCTGCCCTGCCCGGCGCTGGAGCTGGAGGCGCGGTTTCAGCCAGGGCGCGGGTTTTCGATTCATGGCGGCGGCCAGCGGTTGCTGACGCCGGAGCGGGCGCGGCGGTTTCTGGACGGCCTCGGCCGGCCGCTTGCCGGGCAGGTGACGATGCGGGCGGCGATGCCGGCGGGCGGTGGCGCAGGCGCGTCTACGGCCGCGCTGGTGGCGCTGGCGCGGCTCGCCGGCGCACGGCTGACGCCCGAAGCGCTGGCCAGCGCCGCGATCGCGAGCGAAGGCGCAACCGATCCCCTGATGTTCCCCTCGGCGGAGCGGCTGCTTTGGGCGTCTCGGGCGGGGCGTGTGCTCGCGCATTTGCCTGCCCTGCCACGTTTCGATGTGATCGGTGGATTCTACGGCCCGCCGCGCCGGACCGAGGCGCGGGACATGGCCTTTCCCGACATCGCCGACCTGATGGAGCCGTGGCGACACGCGGCCTTGGCCGGACAATCTGCGGCCTTGGCGGAGCTTGCGGGCATTTCGGCGTCGCGTACACTGGCGCTGAGGGGGCCGGACGAAGACCCGACGGCCGAGCTTGCGGCCCGGCTTGGCGCGGCGGGACTGGTCATCGGCCATACCGGGTCGGCGCGCGGGCTGCTGTTTCTGCCGGGCCGGATCCCTGATCGCGCGGCGCCGGTCCTGCGCGAGGCAGGCCTGCGCGGGATTGTGCGATTTCGAGCGGGAGGGTGCGGATGACAGGCGCTGCGATCATGGTAGTCGCGCTCGGGATCGACGCGCTGATTGGCTGGCCGCCGCGGCTCTACGCCCTGATCGGCCATCCGGTCACATGGATCGGCGCCCTGATCGGCGCGCTGGATCGCTGGATCAACCTCGATGGCGGCGACGAGCGTGCGCGCCGGGTGGCTGGCGTGGTCGCGGCACTGGTCGTCATCGGGACCGCTGCCGCAATGGCGTTTCTGGTGGCCTCCGTTCTCCCCGACGGGTGGCCCGGCGTAGTGCTTGCCGGCGTTCTCGCCTGGCCCCTCATCGCCATGCGGTCGCTCCGCGAGCATGTGGAAGCGGTGGCGGCGCCGCTTGCCGCCGGCAACCTTGATGCGGCGCGGCGTGCGGTGGCGATGATCGTCGGGCGTGATCCGAACCAACTCGACCAGGCGGGAGTGGCTCGGGCCACCCTTGAAAGCCTTGCGGAAAACACCTCGGACGGGATCGTGGCGCCGGTCTTCTGGGGGGTGATCTTCGGATTGCCTGGCATCGCCGCCTACAAGGCGATCAATACGCTCGATTCGATGATCGGTCACCGGAGCGAACGTTACGCGGCCTTCGGATGGGCTTCGGCGCGGATCGACGACGTCGTAAACCTGATTCCGGCGCGACTGACCGGGCTGCTCTTTGCCGCCGTGTCCACCCGTCCCCGGGAAGCGCTCACGACGATGTGGCGCGATGCGGGGCATCACCGCTCCCCGAATGCCGGGTGGCCGGAAGCGGCTCTCGCGGGTGCGCTCGATATCCGGCTTTCCGGCCCGCGTGTCTATGGCGACCGCGTGGCGGAGGAGCCCTGGGTCAATCCCGGCGCCGCTGATCCGATGCCGGCGGATATCGGCCGGGCGCTGAAACTCTTCCAGTTCGTAATGCTTGCCCTGACGCTGATCGCTGCGGTATGCGCGCTGATCTGACGGAGACAGGGAATGCGCGATCACGGCGGCAATATCGACGGCGCGATGGCGCGCCACGGCGGCCGGGCCGACGAGTGGATCGACCTGTCCACCGGGATCAACAGGATTCCCTATCCGTTGCCAGACCTTCCGCCCGAGGCCTGGACCGCGTTGCCGACGCGCGCCGCGACGGAGGCCCTTATCGCGGCCGCGCGCGCGGCATATGGCACGACTGCCGCAATCCTGCCGGTTGCGGGGGCACAGGCCGCGATCCAGATGATCCCGCGTCTCGGGCCGCCGGGTCGGGCGCGGGTGCTGGGCCCCACCTATAACGAACATGCGGGCTCGCTTGCCGCGGCGGGGTGGCAGGTCACGGAGGTCGCCGACCTCGAGGCCCTTGGCGATGCCGACCTTGCCGTCGTCGTCAATCCGAACAATCCCGACGGACGGCGGCATAAGCCCGAAGTACTTCTGGATATTGCTGGCAGGGTCGGCCGCCTCGTTGTCGACGAGAGTTTCGCCGATCCCGCCCCGGATCTGTCGCTGGCCGCAGAATCAGGGCGGCCGGGGCTTTTTGTCTTGCGCTCCTTCGGCAAGTTCTACGGCCTCGCCGGGCTTCGGCTGGGCTTCGTCCTCGGTGCCGAGGCCGAGATTGCGCTGCTGTCAGAGATGGCCGGACCCTGGCCGGTGGCCGGTCCTGCGATCGAGATCGGGCGCGCGGCCCTTTCCGACCGCGACTGGACCGGCACCACGATCGCCCGCCTTCGCGCGGAGACCGAACGGCTCGACCGACTGGCTGTGCGCGCGGGCTGGACCGTCGCGGGTGGCTGCGAGCTCTTCCGTCTTTATGACACCGGGAACGCCGCCGCCGCGCAGGACATGCTCGCCCGCCATCGGATCTGGTCCCGGATCTTCCCCTATTCGGACCGCTGGCTGCGGCTCGGCCTGCCCGGGTCCGAGGCGGAGTGGGCACGGCTGGACGAGGCGATGACCTGATGGAGTTCGACCCCGAAGCAGCAGAAGGATTGCGGCAGATCCTCCGCTGGCGCCGCGACGTCCGCCATTTCCGCCCCGACCCGGTGCCCGAGCAGTTGCTGGAGCGTTTGCGCCAGGCGATGGACTTCGCCCCGTCGGTCGGCAATGCGCGGCCGTGGCGGGTGGTCCGGGTCTGCGACCCCGGTCTGCGCCGCGCCGTGCGCGATGAGTTCGAGCGCTGCAACGCGCGCGCGGCGGCGGTTTACGACGATGAGACGGCAACCGAGTACCGGCGTCTGAAGCTCGCCGGCCTCGATGCCGCGCCGGTGCAACTTGCCGTCTTCACTGTCACCGACCCGGCCGAGGGGCGGGGCCTCGGCCGCCAGACGATGTCCGAGACACTCCGGCAATCGACGGCAATGGCGATCCACACGCTCTGGCTTGCGGCGCGTGCCGAGAATCTCGGCCTTGGCATGGTCTCGGTTCTCGATCCCGCGCGGATGGAGCGCCTGTTCGACGCGCCGGACGGTTGGGAATTCAGCGCCTATCTGTGCGTCGGTTGGCCCGAGTTCACGGACGACACGCCGCTTCTGCATCGGGTCGGCTGGCAGGAGAACCAGCCGACCGAATGGCAGGAAAGATAGCGTGCGGTTGCATGCCCCGCCCCGCCTCCGGCTCAGCGCGCGAGTTCGATAAGCCCGTCGATATCGAGATGCGCTTCAAGGTGGTCCGCCAGTTTATCGAGTGTTGCCTCGACCGTCGCCCCATAGTGCGTGGTTGAAGGCGCGCCGAGACGGTTCAGAAAGGCGGCGCGAAATTTGTCCCCCGAGAACATCCCGTGCAGATAGCTGCCCATGATGCGGCCATCGGCCGAGACAGCGCCTTCCGGATGGCCCTCGACCTCGGCGAAGGGACGCGCCCGGTCGGGGCCGTCGGTCCGGCCGATATGGATCTCGTAGCCGTGCATCGGCGCCCCGGTTGCGACGTGCAGGGCTTCCGTCCGGGTCAGCCGCTTGTCCGCGCTCATCACCGTCGTCACGTCGAGAAGGCCGAGACCGGGGGTCGCGCCGGGCGCTCCTTCTATGCCGTCGGGATCGGCGATGGCCTTCCCGAGCATCTGGTAACCGCCGCAGATCCCGAGGACATGACCACCCCGGCGGACATGCCCGGCAATGTCGACATCCCAGCCCTGTTTCCGAAGATAGGCGAGGTCCCCTCGTGTCGATTTAGACCCTGGCAGGATGACCAGCGCGGTATCGCCGGGAATCACCTGGCCGCCGCGAACCATCGTCAGGTCGACGCTCGGTTCCAGCTTCAGCGGGTCGAGATCGTCGAAATTCGCGATGCGCGACAATGCGAGGCAGGCGACCTTCAGCGATCCGCCGCCGGCCGTCCCGCCAAGGTCGAGCGCGTCTTCGGCGGGCAATTTCAATGCATCGGAGAAATAGGGGACGACACCGAAACCGCGCCACCCGGTGCGCGCCGAAATCAACCGGTAGCCGTCATCGAACAAGGCCGGATCGCCGCGGAACTTGTTGATGACGAAGCCCGCGACCATGCCGACATCGTCAGGATCGAGGACCGCCTGAGTCCCGACGATCTGCGCGATCACCCCGCCCCGGTCTATGTCGCCGACAAGCACGACCGGGACACCGGCGGCGCGGGCAAACCCCATGTTGGCGATGTCACCTTGCCGGAGATTGACCTCTGCCGGGCTGCCGGCGCCTTCGACGATGACGAGATCGTGGGCTGCCCTGAGGCGGTGGAAGCTTTCCAGAACGGGGTCGAGCAATTGCGGCTTCAGGGCCGAATAGTCTTTGGCGCGAACCGTCGACAGCCGCTTTCCCTGCACCACGACCTGGGCGCCCGTATCGGTCTCCGGCTTCAGGAGGACGGGATTCATGTCGGTATGCGGCTCAAGCCCTGAGGCCAGCGCCTGCAGCGCCTGCGCCCGGCCAATCTCGCCCCCGTCCACGGTCACCGCGGCATTGTTCGACATGTTCTGCGGTTTGAACGGCGCCACCGACAGACCCCGCCGTCTGGCGGCCCGGCAAAGCCCTGCGACCAGCAGCGACTTGCCGACATTCGAGCCGCAGCCCTGTATCATCAGGGCCTTCACGATACTCCCCCGGCCTTGCGCGGGCGGAACTTGCGGGAGCCTCCGGCGGAGGTATTTATCGGCAAGATGAAAGCAGGCATGGCCAGTAGATGTCCGCGCCGCACCACAAGCCGGCGAACCGGGGGTGGCGCGGCGCTTTCACCTTGCGCAGTCAACGGGACCTCTCCCTGTACCGCAGGACCATCTTCATGCTTCATGGTTAAGAAACCGTTGCTGCTTTCATCTTGCCATAAATACCTCGGGGGGTCGTCCGTTGGTGCGCCATTGGTTCGAGAACCAATGGACGACGGGCGCCGCCCCCGGTCGCGGCCTCAGAACTCCACGCCCTTCTGGCCCTTGATCCCCGACCGGAACGGATGCTTGATCAGGGTCATCTCGGTCACCAGATCGGCGATCTCGATCAGTTCCTCTTTCGCGTTCCGGCCGGTCAGAACGACATGGGTCATGGCGGGCTTTTCCGTCTTCAGGAACGCCACCACCTCCGCGATGTCGAGGTAGTCGTAGCGCAGCGCGATGTTGATCTCATCCAGCAGAACCATCCGGTTGCGTTCGTCCCGGATCAGCTCCTTGGCCTTTTCCCAGCCCCGCCGCGCGGCGGCGATGTCCTTTTCCTTGTCCTGCGTTTCCCAGGTGAAGCCCTCGCCCATGGCGAAGAACTGGCAAAGATCGCCGAAGTTCGCCTCGATCAGGCGCCGTTCGCCGGTATCCCAGGCGCCCTTGATGAACTGCACCACGGCGCAGGGCATCTCGTGCGCGATGCAGCGCAGGATCATGCCGAAGCCGGAGGAGGACTTGCCCTTGCCGGCCCCGGTATGGACGATGATCAGCCCCTTCTCGCCTTCCTTCGTCGCCATGATCTTGTCGCGCGCGGCCTTCTTCTTGGCCATCTTCTGCGCATGTCGGGCAGCGTCTTCTGCCGGATCGGTCGGTTTCGGTGCGGCCATGGTCCCTTCCGTTGCTTGACAAGATGGCGCCTCATGCCTCAGGTGAGGCGGCGCTGGTTCCTGTCATATAGGCAGGCGAAGAGGGAATGCGACAGGGGGAATGCGACCGAAGGCCGCCCGATCCCGAAGCGCAGCCGCCCCCGCGACCGTGACCGGAGAGGTCCCCCGAAGCCACTGGCAGTTGCCGGGAAGGCGGGAGGGCCGCCGGGGCAGATGCCCCGACATCCGCAAGCCGGGAGACCTGCCAGCGCGAGAGGTATGTGACGGCGGACGGGGGGTTCCGCGACCGGCTCGGGTATCGTTCGGTACCCCCGCAGGGCCGCCCCCTTTCCGCGCCCGAGAAAGGACCGGCCCCGCGTGACCGTGACGCTCCACGTCTGTACAACCTGCCGGATGGGCGCGCCCGTACCGGAGGACGAACCGCGCCCGGGCGCCCGGCTTCTGGAGGCGCTCGCGGCGGCGGGCGCCCCGGAAGGCGTGCGGATCGTGCCGGTCGAATGTCTTTCGGCCTGCGATCACGGCTGCAACATCGCGCTCAGCGGTCCCGGTCGCTGGTCCTATGTCTACCGTGGCCTGAACCCCGAGGAGCATGTGGCCGACATCCTCGCCGGTGCCGCCGCCTATGCCGCCACTGAGGACGGTCTTGTCCCGTGGCGCGAACGGCCCATGATCTTCCGCAAGCAGTCGCTTGCCCGTATCCCCCCGATGGAGAGCTGAATGTCCGACCTCAACAAGATTCCCGTCACCGTCATCACCGGCTTTCTCGGGGCCGGCAAGACGACGCTGATCCGCCACCTGATGCAGAATCCGCAGGGCAAGAGGCTGGCCGTCCTGGTCAACGAATTCGGCTCTGTCGGTGTTGACGGCGACATCCTGAAAAGCTGCGCGGACGAAAACTGTCCGGTCGAGAACATCGTCGAGCTGGCCAACGGCTGCATCTGTTGCACCGTCGCCGACGACTTCATTCCGACGATCGAGGCGTTGATGGCCCTACCGCAGCGCCCCGACCATATCCTCATCGAGACCTCCGGCCTGGCCCTGCCGAAGCCGCTCCTCAAGGCTTTCGACTGGCCGGCGATCCGGTCGAGGATCACGGTGGACGGCGTCATCGCGCTGGCCGACGCCGAGGCCGTTGCGGCCGGGCGCTTCGCCCCTGACGAGGCGGCGGTGGAGGCGCAGCGGCTCGCCGATGACAGCCTCGACCACGAGACGCCGCTTTCCGAGGTGTTCGAGGACCAGATCTCCTGTGCCGATCTCGTCCTTCTGTCCAAGGCCGATCTCGCCGGAGCGGACGGGGTCGCCGCCGCGAAGGCGCTGATCGAGGCCGAAGCGCCGCGCCAGCTGCCGATCCTGCCGATGGAGGAGGGCCGCATCGACCCGAAAGTGGTTCTCGGCCTCAACGCCGCGGCCGAGGACGATCTGCATTCCCGCCCCTCGCATCACGACGGGGCGGACGACCATGAACACGACGACTTCGACACCATCGTCATCGAGCTTCCCGAAGTGTCGGATCCCGAAGCCCTGAACGCCGCCATCGTGCGGTTGGCGCGCGAACAGAAGATCCTGCGCGTGAAAGGGTATGTTGCCGTCACCGGCAAACCGATGCGGATGCTGGTCCAGGCGGTTGGGGAGCGGATTCGCGTCCAGTACGACCGGCCCTGGGGCGACGCCCCCCGCGTGTCGCGGCTCGTCGTCATTGGCGAGCATGACGATGTCGATCCGACCGCGATCCGCACTGTCCTGCTGCCCGAAGCGCAGGAGGCTTGACGCCGAGATGCACGTCGTCTTCCGCGAAAGTCACGGGCTGGAGGAAACCGACACGCCCACCGATCTCGGCCAGGACCCGGCCGAGCTGGTGGTGCTGTCGTTTTCCGATAGTGACCTTGGCGCCTTCGCGGCCGGATGGCATCGGGCGGCGGGCGGCTTGCCGACGTTGCGGCTGGCAAATCTTGTGGCGCTCCGACATCCCCTGTCGGTCGATACCTATGCCGAGCAGACGCTGACCGGCGCCAAGGGCATCCTGATCCGGCTCATCGGCGGTGAGAGCTATTGGCCCTACGGCCTCGCGCAGGTGCAGGATCTTGCCCGCCGCCACGGCATCGCGCTTGCGGTGCTGCCTGCCGACGGGCGCGAGGATGACCGGCTCGATGCGCTCTCGACGCTGCCAAAATCGACCCTGCGCCGGCTGCAAACGCTCTGCGATGCTGGCGGGGCGGTCGCCGCGCAGGCGGCATTGCAGCAGTTGGCGCTGGCGGCGGGGCTTTATGCGGGGCCGGTGGCGGGTGACAAGACGGTCCCGCCGTTCGGCTGGTATCTGCCCGGAAAAGGCGTGGTTCCGACGCCGATACCTTCCGACCGGCCTTGCGCGGTCGTGACCTTCTACCGCTCCTACCTGACCTCGGCCGACACGGATCCGGTCGATGCGCTGATCGCCGCGTTTGAGGCGCGCGGTTTTGCCGCAATCGGCGCCTATGCGACAAGCCTCAAGGACCCTTTGGCGGCGGGATGGCTGCGGGAAGAACTGGTACGCCTCGGTCCGGCGGCCATTGTCAATGCGACGGCGTTTTCGGCGAAAGGCTCCGACGGTGCGCCCTCGCCGCTCGATGCGCCCGGATGTCCAGTTTTTCAGGTGGCGCTTTCGACCGCAAGGAAGAAGGATTGGGCCAGCGCCGACCGTGGGCTATCCCCGGCCGATCTCGCCATGCATGTTGTCTTGCCCGAGGTCGACGGCCGTGTCTTCGCGGGCGTCGCGAGTTTCAAGCAACCGTCGAAGAGGGACCCGGAGCTTCAGTACTCCCGTTTCGCCCATCGCGCCGACCCGGACCGGATCGCGGCTGTCGCAGATCGAGTGGCGGGCTGGCACCGTTTGGCTGTGGCGAGCGCGGCGGATCGCAAGCTGGCACTGGTGCTGTCCACATATCCGGGCAAGTCGCATCAGCTGGCCCACGCGGTCGGCCTCGACGCGCTCGCATCGGCCGAGAACATTCTTGGCTCTCTGGCGGACGATGGCCATGCGGTCGAACGCGGTAGGTTTCTTGGCGAGGCATTGACGGTCGAGACGTTGGAATGGCCGGTTTCGGCCTATGAAGACACGGTTCTGGCGCTTCCACAGACACTTCAGGATGCCCTGTCCGCCGCTTGGGGCGATCCGCAAGCGGATCCGTCGGTCCATGACGGCCATTTCCGCTTCCATGCCGTCCGACGCGGCAATGCGTTGGTTGCCTTGCAACCGGAACGGGGCGAGGTCGCGACGCGTGGGGATGATTACCACGACCTCGCCCGCACGCCTCGTCACGCCTATGTCGCGTTCTACCTCTGGCTCCGGTCGCAGGGGATTCATGCGCTCGTCCATATCGGGGCGCATGGCACGCTCGAATGGCTGCCGGGCAAGTCGGTGGCGCTTTCCGAAAAATGCTGGCCCGAGGCGCTGACCGGTGATCTTCCGGTCATCTACCCGTTCATCGTCAACGATCCCGGCGAGGCAGCGCAAGCCAAGCGCCGGATCGGCGCCGTCACCATTGGCCATCTGCCGCCGCCCCTGGCGGAGAGCGTGGTTCCCGAGGATCTGGGCCGGCTCGAACGGCTTCTGGACGAATATTCCACGGCCGACGGCCTCGATCCGACCCGCCGCGACCGGCTGATTCAGTCGATCCGCGACGAGGCGAGGGGGCGCGGCGTGGAAGACGACCTTGGCATTCCGGAGAACGCGTCGCCCGCGGAGGCGATCACCCGGATCGACCGTTTCGTCTGTGATATCAAGGAAAGCCAGTATGGCGACGGCCTGCATGTCTTCGGCACCGGTCAGTGCGGCGCTGAGGAAACGGCCGGGCTCCTGGCGGCCCTGAACGGCAGGCGGCTGGATGGCGGGCCGTCCGGGTCGCCGTTCCGGGGGCGTTCGGACGTGCTGCCCACCGGGCGGAACCTTTTCACGACCGATCCGCGCGCCGTTCCGTCGCGTTCCGCTCATGCGCAAGGCGTCAAGCTGGCCGAGGAGTTGTTAAGGCGCCATCTTCAGGATCACGGCGACTGGCCCAAGTCTCTGGTCGTCGATCTCTGGGGATCCGCGACGATGCGCACAGCGGGCGAGGAGTTCGCGATGGCGTTGCACCTTGCCGGCCTTTCGCCGAAATGGGACGACGGGTCGGACCGGGTTTCGGGCTTCGACGTCGTCCCGCTCGCGCTGCTTGGTCGTCCGCGAATAGACGTGACTTTGCGCGTTTCGGGCCTGTTCAGAGACGTTTTCCCTAGTCTCGCTCAACTTTTCGAAGCTGCCGCAACGGCACTCGGAGTGCGGGAAGAGGCCCACGAAGACAATCCTTACACCCGGCAAGGCCCAAGGGTGTTCGGCCCGAAACCGGGGCTCTATGGCCTCGCCATGGGCGAGGCGATCGAGGATTATCGGCCAGACGGCCAAAGCGCGGCTGGCGAGGCCTGGCTTGCCGGGTCCGAATGGGCCATAGACGCGAAGGGAGAGGCGCAGCAAGCCCGTGCCGAGCTTGAGGTGCAGGTCAGGGCGGCGGACGGGTTCGTGCATGTGCAGGATCTGACGGAGACGGACCTGCTGCTCGCCTCCGACTACGCCGCGCATGAGGGCGGGTTCGCCGCGGCGGTCGCACGGCTCGGCGGGGAGGCGCCAGCGCTCTACCACCTCGACGCGACCCGGCCCGACGCGCCGCGCGCGCGGACGCTGGGTGAGGAAATCGGACGGGTCGTCAGGGCGCGCGCGGCCAATCCGAATTGGGCCGACGGCATGTTGCGCCACGGCTTCCGGGGCGCGGCCGAGATCGCGGCGACGCTCGACCACATGGCCGCCTTCGCCCATCTTGCGCGCGCGGTGCCGGCACATCTCTTCGACCTCTACCACGACGCGACGCTTGGCCGGGAGGATGTCGTGGCATTCATGGAGCGCGAGAATCCCGCCGCCCTGCAGGCGATGCGCGACCGGTTCGCCGCGCTGGCCGAGGCCGGGCTTTGGGTCACGCGCCGGAACTCCATCGCGGCGGGGGCGAGGCAATGAGCGCGCCGGTCATCCAGGGCTGGTGCCCCGGCGCGCTGCGCCCGATGATGTCGGGCGACGGGCTTGTCGTGCGCATCCGCCCGCGCGGAGGACGTCTGACACCGGAGCAGGCGGCGGGAATCGCCGAACTGTCCGGGCACCACGGCAACGGCCTCATCGACCTGTCGTCGCGGGCGAACGTGCAACTGCGCGGCGTGACGGAGCACGGACATGGCCCGCTGATCGATGGGCTCCTGGCGCTCGGGTTGATCGACGAATCGACAGAGGCGGAGAGCCGCAGGAACATCGTCGTCACACCGTTCTGGAGAGACGGCGACGGCGTGCAGACGGTCGTGCGGTCGCTTGCCGCGGCGCTGACTGCGCCGGAGGCGCCGGAGACGCCGGGCAAGTTCGGCTATGCGGTCGATTGTGGTGCCGCGCCGGTGTTGTCCGGGGTGTCCGCCGATATCCGTATCGAGCGGGTCGCGGATGGAAGCCTGCTGGTGCGGCCGGATGGCGCCACCACGGGCGCGCGGGCAAACGTCGAGACGGTCGTGGACCGGGCGCAGGAACTCGCGCGCTGGTTCCTCGACACCGGCGGCGCGCCGGACGGGCGCGGCAGGATGGCGGCGCATCTGGCGCGCGGCGCGGTCTTGCCCACGGCGTTCACCGAAACGCCTGCCGCCCGGCCTCGTGCCTCGGCCGATCCGCTTCCCGGCCGACTGTCCCAAGGGCTGATGGTCGCGTTCGAATTCGGCCAGATGCGGGCCGAAACACTCTCTGTTCTGGCCCAGATCGGTCCGCTTCGGGTGACACCATGGCGGATGCTTCTGATCGAAGGCGCCGGTGTGGTGCCGGCGATCCCCGGTCTGATTGCCGATCCCGAAGATCCGCTCCTGCGGGTTGTCGCCTGCACCGGCGCACCGGGCTGCCCGCAAGCCCTGATCGGCACGCGGCCGCTGGCGCGGCGCTTGGCCGGCTTCCTCGCCCCTGGCGATCGGCTGCACGTCTCGGGTTGCGCCAAGGGCTGCGCCCATCCCGGCGCGGCGCCGCTGACGCTGGTGGGGCGGCCGGACGGCGCCGTCGACCTTGTCCGGAACGGCACTGCCGCCGACAAGCCCAGCCATACCGGGCTTGATCCCGAAACGCTCACCTTTGACACCCTGACCGAGACCGCTCATGCCTCATAGTTACCAGACCGATGGCGCCGCCATTTACCGCGAGAGTTTCGCCACGATCCGAGCGGAGGCCGACCTCGGCGGTTTCACGCCGGAGGAGGAAGTGGTCGTCGTTCGGATGATTCATGCCGCCGGCATGGTGGGTCTCGAACGCCACGTGCGCTTTTCGCCCGGCATGGCGATCGCGGCCCGGACCGCGCTCGAAGCCGGGGCGCCGATCCTTTGTGACGCGCGGATGGTCAGCGAGGGGATTACCCGTCCGCGCCTTCCGACGGACAATGAGGTGATCTGCACCCTCCAAGATCCGCGTGTGCCGGACATGGCGAAGGAGATGGGTAACACCCGCTCCGCCGCCGCACTGGAACTCTGGCGCCCGCATCTGAAGGGCGCCGTGGTCGCGATCGGCAACGCTCCGACCGCGCTCTTCCACCTTCTGAACATGCTGGAAGACCCCGATTGCCCGCGCCCGGCCGCGATTATCGGCTGCCCGGTGGGATTCGTCGGCGCGGCCGAATCGAAGGACGCGCTGATGGCCGATCTGCCAGTGCCGTCGTTGATCGTGAACGGGCGGCTTGGCGGTTCGGCCATTACCGTCGCGGCGGTCAACGCGCTCGCCAGCCGGAAGGAGTGACGATGGGCAAGGTCATCTGTGTCGGCCTCGGCCCCGGCGATCCCGAACTCATGAGCGTCCGCGCCGACCGGCTGGTTCGGTCCGCCGCCCATGTCGCCTATTTCCGCAAAGCCGGGCGTGCCGGTCAGGCGCGACAGATCGTGAACGGGATGATCGGTGCCGGCGTCAAGGAATATCCGATGGAATACCCGGTCACGACCGAGATCCATTTCTCCGATCCCGAATACAACCGGTTACTTGCGGAATTCTACGAGGATTGGGCCAAGAAACTGGCCAGTCTGGCCGCAACAGAGACTGTCGTCGTCCTCTGCGAGGGTGACCCGTTCTTCTACGGCTCGTTCATGCACCTGCATTCGCGCCTGCAAGGCCGGGCCGAGGTTGAGGTCGTCCCCGGGATCACCGGCATGTCCGGATGCTGGACCGCGACGGGAGTGCCGATCACCTGGGGCGACGATGTGCTGACCGTCCTGATGGCGACGTTGCCCGAGGACGAGCTCGCCGCCCGCGCCCGCGAGGCCGATGCGCTCGTCGTGATGAAGATCGGTCGCAACCTTCCGAAGCTGCGTCGGGCTCTGGCGACGGCCGGCCGGCTCGGGGCGGCATGGATTGTGGAACGGGGCACGATGGAGGGCCAGCGCGTGCAGCGACTGTCCGAGGCTGACGAGGTCACACCCTATTTCTCCATCGTCGTCGTCCACGGCCAGGGTCGGCGGCCATGACCGGCTGGATCGCGGTTGCCGGCCTTGGGCCGGGAAACGAGGCGCTGGTGACGGAAGAGGTCCGCGAGGCACTGGCCGAGGCGACCGATGTGGTCGGCTACATTCCCTACGTGGCCCGCGTCGCGCCCCGTCCCGGACTGAACCTGTACCCCTCCGACAACCGCGTGGAACTTGACCGTGCTGGCCATGCCCTCGACATGGCGGCGGATGGAAAGCGCGTCGTCGTCGTTTCGTCCGGCGATCCCGGCGTCTTCGCGATGGCCTCGGCGCTCTTCGAGGCGCTGGAGGCGCGGCCCGACCCGGGCGGATTCGACATCCGAATTCTCCCCGGCATCACCGCGATGCTCGCCGCCGCCGCCCGGCTCGGCGCGCCGCTCGGGCATGATTTCTGCGCGATCAATCTTTCGGACAACCTCAAGCCGTGGGATCTGATTGAGCGCCGCCTTCGGCTCGCCGCTCAGGCGGGGTTCGCGATGGCTTTCTACAACCCGCGCTCGAAAAGCCGGCCGCACCAGTTCGCCCGCGCGCTCGACATCCTGCGTGCGGAATGCGGGCCGGATCGGCTCATTTCCTTCGCGCGGGCGGTGACGACCCCGGCAGAGCGGCTGATGACCGTGACCTTGGCCGAAGCGACGTCCGAGATGGCCGACATGCGCACCGTCGTGATCCTCGGTAATGCCGATACCCGTCGGGTCGGGCGCTTCGTCTACACGCCGAGGTCGGCCGGATGACCGAGGAACGCCATCACGTCCGCAACCTCCCGCGCGATCCTGCGCGGCGGCAGGACGGGCCGGTCGATCATGATCACCGGAATCCGCAAAGCCCGGGCGGCGTCGAGCTTGGCCCGCGCACCGTCACCGCCGGAATTCTTGGTGACGATCAGGTTGACGCGGCGGGTCTTCAGAAGCTTCAGATCGCCGGCTTCGGTGAACGGACCACGAGCGACGACAATTTCGGCGTCGGGCAGCGGCAACCGTCCTTCCGGCGGATCGACCAGGCGCAACAGGTACTGGTGCCAGGGCTTGGCCGCGAAGGCAGAGATAGTCTGGCGGCCGATGGCGAGGAAGACGCGGCAGGGTTCTTCCGGCAGCGCATCGACGGCCGCCTCTATATCGGCGACATGGGTCCAGTCGTCACCTTCGCCGGCTTCCCACGCCGCGCGTTCGTAGCCGCAAAGCGGCAGGCCCGTCGCGGCGGCGGCGGCGATGGCATTCCGGCTCATCCCGGCCGCGAAGGGATGGGTCGCGTCGACCATATGGGTGATGCGCTCTGCCACCAGCCAAGCCGAAAGCCCCTCTACGCCGCCGAACCCGCCCACCCGCGTCGGCAAGGGCTGCGCGACCGGCGCGCCAGTGCGGCCGGCATAGGAATAGACCGCGTCGATCCCTTGCGCCGCGAACCGCCGCGCGATCACACTGGCTTCGGCCGTTCCGCCCAGAAGAAGGACGCGCGTCATGTCTGATCCCTGGCTTACCATCGTCGGTATCGGGGAAGATGGTCACGCCGGGCTTCCGGATTCAAGCCGCGAGGCGCTTGTCCAAGCCGAAATCATTTTCGGGGGGCCAAGGCACCTCGAACTTGCGGGGGCGGGCGACCGGGGGCGGCCCTGGCCGGTACCGTTCGATATCGACCCTGTTCTTGCGGAAAGGGGACGAAAAGTCGTCGTTCTGGCCTCCGGCGATCCCTTCTGGTTCGGCGCCGGAACGAGCATCGCGGCCCATGTGCCGCGCGGGGAGTTCCGGACCATCCCGGCGCCTTCCGTGTTTTCTCTCGTCGCCGCGCATCTCGGCTGGCCGATCCAGCGCTGCATCTGTCTCGGCCTCCACGCGGCTCCGTTCGCGCGGATGGTCGCCTACTTGCACCCCGGCGCCGCGATCATCGCGACGGTCCGGGACGGTAGCGCGCCTGCCGCGCTTGCGGCCTGGCTGGTCGCGCGGGGCTTCGGCACCACGCGCATCCATGTGCTGGAGCGCATGGGTGGCCCCCGGCAGCGCGTCCGCACCTGCCGCGCCGATGCATTCGATCTGACCGATATCGGCGCCCCGGTTGCAGTGGCACTGGAGGTTGCCGGTGCGCCAGGCCTCATGCGTGGATTTGGTCTGGCCGACGCGCTGTTCGCGAGCGATGGCCAGATCACCAAACGTCCGGTGCGCGCGATCACCCTCTCCACCCTCGCGCCGCGCCCCGGTGAACTCCTCTGGGATATCGGGGCGGGCTCGGGGTCGATCTCGGTCGAATGGTGCCTTGCCGGCGGGCGGGCGATTGCCGTCGAGACCCGGGAAGACCGCGTGGCGAACATTGTCGAGAACGCCGCGCGCTTCGGCGTCGACGATCGTTTGCGCGTTGTCACGGGCCGTGCGCCAGAGGCGTTCAAGGGCCTTGACGCGCCGGATGCGGTCTTCATTGGCGGGGGGGCAAGCCACGAGTTGATTGCGGACCTGTGGTCCGTTCTGTCGCCGTGCGCTCGGGTGGTCGTGAACGGTGTCACGCTTGAGACGGAAGCCCTTCTCGCGGCCGAGCATGCGGCGCGTGGCGGGGCCTTGATGCGGATCGACCTGGCCGAGGCGGCGCCGCTTGGCCGGATGCGCGGCTGGGTTGCGGCGCGGCCTGTGGTGCAGTGGAGCGTCGTCCGATGATCCGCGTCCTGGGAATAGGCTGCCGGGGCGGGGCGACGGAGGCGGCGCTGCGTGATGCTGCCGAGAAGGCGCTGTCACGCGCGCCCGGAGCGGTGGATCGGCTTGCAACCCTGAAGGAAAGGGCCGAAACGGCGGCTGTTCTGGGCTTTTCGGCTTCCGAGGGACTCGAGGTTGTCGCGCTGGACGAGGCGGCGCTGAGAGGGTGCCCGACCACGACCCGTTCGGCCCGGATCAAGGCGCGGTTCGGCACCGGAAGCGTGGCGGAGGCGGCCGCCCTCGTTGCCGCTGGACCGGGCGCGCGGCTCTGCTGCGCGCGGCAGATTTCAACCGATGGCACGGTGACCGCCGCCATCGCGGAAGGAGACGGATGATGACGGTGCATTTCATTGGGGCCGGTCCCGGAGCGGCGGACCTGCTGACCCTGCGCGGCCGCGATCTGATCGCGGCGTCGCCGGTTTGCCTCTATGCCGGATCGCTGGTGCCAGAGGCCGTGTTGGCGCATTGCCCGAAGGGTGCGAAGATCGTCAACACGGCGCCGATGGCGCTGGACGACATCATCGCCGAGATCGCCGCCGCCCATGCGGCAGGCCACGACGTGGCGCGCCTGCATTCCGGCGATCTTTCGGTCTGGTCGGCGATGGGCGAGCAGCTCCGGCGCCTGCGCGCGCTCGGTATCCCCTATGACGTGACGCCGGGCGTTCCGTCCTTTGCCGCCGGCGCGGCTGCGCTTGGGGCCGAGCTGACGCTGCCCGGTGTTGTGCAGTCGGTCGTCCTTACCCGCACCTCCGGCCGGGCGACCTCGATGCCGCCGGGCGAAACGCTGGAGAACTTCGCCCGCACCGGCGCGGTTCTGGCGATCCATCTCTCGATCCATGTACTCGACCGGGTCGTCGCGGAGCTGACGCCGCATTACGGCGCCGACTGCCCCGTCGCGGTGATCTGGCGGGCGAGCTGGCCCGATCAGCGCATCGTTCGCGCTACGCTCGCGACGCTGGAAACCGCAGTCGGGGCGGAGATGGAGCGGACCGCGCTGATCTTCGTCGGCCATTCGCTCGGGGCCGAGGAATTCGACGAAAGCAGGCTCTATGCCGGTGATTACGACCGGCGCTACCGGCCGGTCGGCACCAGCCCACGCTTTCCGGAGACATCATGACCCCACCCGGCCTGATCATCTCGGCCCCCGCTTCCGGCACCGGCAAGACCACGCTGATGCTTGGCCTTCTCGGCGCGTTCCGTGACGCCGGGCTGACGGTTCAGCCGTTCAAGAGCGGGCCCGATTACATCGACCCGGCCTTTCACCGGGCGGCATCGGGGCGGATATCGGTGAACCTCGACAGTTGGGCGATGGGGGCGGACCGCATCGCCGGGCATATCGGCGCGGCCGCCGATGCCGATCTGGTGCTGGCGGAAGGTTCGATGGGGCTGTTCGATGGCGTCGCCTTGCGTGGCGAGGCGGGAACGGGGGCGTCGGCCGACCTTTCTGCGCTGACCGGTTGGCCGGTCGTTCTGGTCCTCGACGTCTCCGGCCAGGCGCAGTCGGCGGCGGCCGTGGCGCACGGCTTCGCCGCGTTTCGGCCGGATGTCGAAGTGGCCGGTGTCGTCCTCAACCGCGTCGCGAGCCCGCGCCACGAGGCGCTGGTCCGGGCCGGCATGGAAACGGCGGGGATCCGCGTCTTCGGGGCCCTTCCCCGCAGGGCGACGATCGAAATGCCGGAGCGGCATCTCGGCCTCGTCCAGGCCGAGGAGACGCCGGAACTGGATCGAATCATCGCCGAGGCTGGCGCGTTCGTTGCCGCGCATGTCGATCTCGAGGCGCTTCGGACCGCCGCCAATGCGGGCACGCTGCCGGCCGTGCCGCCGCTGCGCGTGACCCCGCCCGGTCAGCGGGTCGCGCTGGCCCGCGACGCGGCGTTTTCCTTCGTCTACCCGCATCTCCTCGACGGCTGGCGGGCCGCGGGGGCAGAGATCCTGCCGTTCTCGCCGCTTGCCGACGAGAGCCCCGACGACGGTGCCGACTGCTGCTGGCTGCCGGGCGGATACCCGGAACTGCACGGGCCGATACTGGCTGCCGCAACCCGTTTTCGGCAAGGTTTGAGACGGTTTTCGGAGACCAGACCCGTCCACGGCGAATGCGGGGGCTACATGGCGATGGGCGAGGCGATCGTCGACCGCGACGGGGCCCGGCACCAGATGGCTGGGCTTCTCGGCCTCGTCACCTCGTTCGAGAAGCGCAAGATGCATCTCGGCTACCGGCTTGCCGAGCTCGATACGGCGATTCCCGGATTCGGGCCCGGTGCGCACCTCAGGGGGCACGAGTTTCACTACTCGACCATCCTCGACCAACCCGATATGGCGCTGGCGCGGGTGGTGGACGCCAATGGCGATGCGGTGCCTGAGACCGGATCGCGCCGGGGGCTCGCCACGGGCACCTTCTTTCACCTCATCGCGGAGGCGACATGAGCGGTTTCGTCAGCTTCGTCTCATCCGGTCCGGGCGATCCGGAGCTTCTGACCGTGCGGGCGGTCGCGCGGTTGCAGGCGGCGGATGTCATCCTGTTCGACGACCTCTCCTCGGGCCCGATCCTGTCGCATGCTCGCGCGGGTGCTGATCTTGTCGGCGTCGGCAAGCGGGCGGGGCGGCCCTCGGCCCGGCAGGACCACGTCAACCGGCTGCTCATCGACTATGCCCGCACCGGGGCCAAGGTCGTGCGGCTGAAATCCGGCGATTGCGGGATGTTCGGACGGCTGGAGGAGGAGATCACGGCGGTCCGCGCGGAAGGGATCGGGTACGAGATCGTTCCCGGCGTCACCTCGGCGATGGCGGCGGCCGCGGCGGCGGGGATTCCGCTGACACGGCGCCTGACGGCGCGGCGGGTGCAGTTCGTCACCGGTCATGACGTCACGGGTGCCCTGCCGGAGGACATCAACCTGGCGGCGCTCGCCGATCCGACTGCAACGACCGTCGTCTTCATGGGCAAGCGCACTTTTGCCGAGCTTGCCCGGCGGCTTCAGGGGGCCGGGATGGCGCCTGACACACCGGCGCTATTGGCGGAAAGCGTGTCTACCCCGGCGCAAAAGCTGGTGCGCGGCACTCTGACGACGATGGAGCGGCTGATCGCGGAAGAGGCGGCGGACGGGCCGGCGCTGATCCTGCTCGGCCCGCTCGCGGAGGGGGAATGAGCCGGATCACGGTCACCGTCTGCCGGACCTGCCCGGCGGGCCAGGCCGGGTTTGCGGCCGAACTGAAGGCGGCGGCGGCCGGCCTCGATTGCGACGTGCGCGAAACCGACTGCATGTCGGGCTGCACACGACCTTCGACCGTCGCGTTCCGCGCGAAGGGCAAGACGGCCTATCTCTTCGGCGATGTGACCGAAGCCGACATTCCGAACCTTCTGACGTTCCTGCGGCTTTATTCTGCCTCGTCCGACGGCACCTTCGCCGATGCGCGCCCGCTCGGCAGTCTCCGGGAAAAGGCGCTCGCCCGCATCCCGGGCTGAGCGCGCGCCGCAACAAGGTCGCATTACGCCTGCCCGGCGGCGCAAACCGCCTTGACCCGAAGCCCGGCATGCTGGCAGATGGAGGGGCATGGTGTCCGATCGGCGCAAAGCGTCCGGACCGAAACGGGAATGGGGTAGGGTGGACCAAAGGCGGCACCCGAAGCCTCAACCGCCCCCGCGACTGTAAGCGGCGAGCGGCTTTCCAGTGGCCACTGGGGGCAACCTCCGGGAAGGTGGAAGGCACGCAGCGACCCGCAAGTCAGGAGACCGGCCATGCGTGAAGGCAACGCGAACGCCGTCGGGTGTGACGGCAAGGAGAAAAGACATGAACGCGACCACACATTCCGCCGCCAAGACGTCCACCGGGCTTCTGTCCATCGTTTTCGTCGCCCTCGTCGGGGCCACGGTGCTGTTCCTCGCGGGGCACGCCCAGTCGGCGACGCTGCACGACGCCGCGCATGACATGCGCCACGCGACCGGATTCCCCTGCCACTGAGCAGGCCGGACGGTCCGAACCAATGATCCAACGCATGCTGGCCGGCGGGCTTATCGCCGGCTTTGCAGCGGGGCTGCTTGCGGCCCTGCTGCATTTCGCTTTCATCCAGGAGCTGATCCTTCTGGGTGAGGAATATGAAACCGGGGCGCTGGTCCACTTTGCCGGTGCTGGGACTGCCGGCGCCGAGGTTGGCCACGACCATGCGGCGGGCGAGGCCGCGCATGATCACGGAGACGGCGGTGCCGAGGGATCGCCGCTCGGCCGCAACGTGCTGACGGTGCTTTTCACCGGACTCACCTATGCGGGCTACGGCCTTCTCCTGATCGCGGGCTTTGCGCTCGCCAACCAGCTTGGCCAGGAGGTTGGCCCGCGCGACGGGCTTCTTTGGGGGATTGCCGGTTATGCGGCATTCCAGCTCGCCCCGGCCATGGGATTGCCCCCGGAATTGCCGGGATCGGTCGCTGCCGACATCACGGATCGCCAGATCTGGTACTTTGGCACCGTTATCGCGACCGGCGCGGCGCTGGCCCTTCTGGCTTTCGGGCGGGGGATAGTTCCCGCAGTCGTGGCGGGTGCCCTGCTGGCCGCCCCACATGTGATCGGTGCACCGCATCCCGACGGGTACTTCGGCGTCGCGCCGCCGGAACTCGCGGGCGAATTCGCGGCCAGGGCGCTGGGTGTCGGTTTCACCGCTTGGGTGGTTCTCGGCTGGCTCGCAGGGCGGCTTTGGGCGAAAGAGTCCGTGTGACATGAACCGAAGCCCCGCGCATGGCTGTGCGCGGGGCAACTCGCCTTCGGGGGTGCGATGATCGACCTATTTCTCATCGGGATCGGGACGGGCAACCCCGATCACCTTACCGTGCAGGCGATCAAGGCGCTGAACGCGGCCGATCTGGTGATGATCCCGCGCAAGGGCACGGCGAAGGCCGATCTGGCCGATCTGCGCCGCGCGATCTGCGCCGAGGTCGTGACCAATCCCGCAACGCGCATCGCCGAGTTCGACCTGCCGGTCCGCGATGTCGCCAATCCGGACTACCATGCCGGTGTCGATGCATGGCACGATGCCATCGCAGAGGTCTGGAAAGACACTATTCTTGCTCAAATCGGCCAGTCTGGGCGTGTAGCCCTGCTGGTCTGGGGCGACCCTTCGCTCTACGACAGCACATTGCGCATCGCTGGACGGGTCGGCAGTGATCTCGCCATTTCCGTCCGGGTCATACCCGGGATCACGTCACTTCAGGCGCTCACTGCCTCCCATGCGATCCCGATCAACGAAATCGGTTCGCCGTTCATCGTGACCACGGGCCGGCGGCTTCGCGACGACGGCTGGCCGGAGTGCGTCGATACGGTCGCGGTGATGCTCGACGGTGAGTGCTCGTTCCAGTCCGTTCCGCCGGCGGGCGTTACGATCTGGTGGGGCGCCTATGTCGGCATGGAGGAAGAGATCATCCTGTCCGGCCCCCTCGGTGAGACCGCACAGAAGATCATCGCCACGCGGGCAGAGGCGCGGGCGCGGCACGGCTGGATCATGGACATCTACATTCTGCGCCGTGGCTGACCGTTTCGGGCGTCAGCGCTTCCGGATCGTGTCGCCAAGCTGAAGCACGGGGGTGAGTTCGACCCGTTCGCCGCCAATCAGCCCGCTGTCGCTGTGCCCGGCGATGATTGCCGCCGCGCGGCGGCCGATTTCGCGCCGGCAGGCATCCATCGTTGCAAGCCGCCGGGGCAGCCCATCCAGCAGATCCACCCCGTTGAAACCCGCCATGCCGATCCGCTCCGGTACGTCGATGCCTTTCTCAAGGCAGTAGAGCATGCCGCCTGCACCGATCATGTCATTGGAATAATACAGGAAATCGAGGTCGGGAGAGCGCTGAAGGATCGCCTCCGTCATTTCCCGCCCCTTCAGGAGCGCCGAGCCGCCGGAATAGAATTCCTGGTCCGCAAGCGTGATCCCGGCCTCCGCGAGGCCCGCCTCGAACCCTTCGAGGCGTTTGCGGGCGCGGTGATCGTGGGGCATCTTCGTGCCGAGAAAGCCGATGCGGCGATAGCCGGACGCTACAATGGCGCGAGCCATCTCCTCACCCGCCCGCCGGTGCGAGATGCCGACAACGGAATCGATCGCTTCACCATCGACATCCATGATCTCGACGATCGGGATGCCGGAATTCTTCATCATGGCGCGGGCGGCGTCGGTATGTTCAAGCCCGGCGACGATCACCCCTGACGGCCGCCAGGACAGCATTTCGTAGAGCGCCGCCTCCTCGCGTTCCGCGGAATAGTTGGTGACACCGAAGACCGGTTGGAGGCCGCTATCCTCCAGTTCTTCGGAAATACCGCTCAGAACCTCGGGAAAGACGAGGTTCGACAGCGATGGCACGATCACCGCGACGAGATTGACGCGCTGGGAGGCCAGCGCTCCGGCGATCTTGTTCGGGACGTAACCAAGGCGCTTGGCGGCTTCGAGGACCCGTTCGCGGGTGGCTGCCGAAACGTCGCCGCGATTTCGAAGCACCCGGCTGACCGTCATCTCCGACACTCCCGACGCCTCGGACACGTCGCGGAGTGTCAGTGTCCGGTGCGATTCGGTTGGTTCGTTGCTGCCCACGTAGCGTCTCCCCGGGAATGTTGCCCATTTCCTGATTAGCGCTAAAGGAGAGCATGTCAAAGCAAAGATGAGCCGGAATATTTAGCGCTAACTGGCCGGGCGGGCCAAGAGTGTGTTTCCGGCTGTCATTCGGGGGGCGGCAACCGATCAATGGCGCTTGCGCCTCGGCCAACGCGGCTGCCAGCTTTTGATGAAGGAGCGGTTCACGCGCCGTCGGCAAGGTCGCGAAGCGCGTTGGGATCAAGCACGACCACGGTGTTCGCGTCATCGAGTGCCAGCACCTTGCGGCACCGGAGTTCGGTGACTGTGCGGCTGACCGTTTCCGGCGTGAGCCCGAGGTAGTCGGCGATGTCGGACCGGTTCATCGGAAGTCGGACGAGCGTGTAGGCCCCAAGCGACTCTCCGATGCGGTCGAGAAGGAGCGTGAGAAAGGCCGCGGTCTTTTCCAGCGCAAGACGCCGGCCCAGCATCAGGAAGTGATCCTGCAGGAACCGGATCTCGTCGAGTGCCGCCTGCATGAGGAAGCGATGGAGGTCAGGATCGAGTTCCGGTTGCATGAGGGTCGTGCAGCGGTGCGCCAGGATCTCGCAAGGGGCAATCGCATCGCACTCCGTCGTGTGCCGGCCGTCCGAGGGCAGCCCAACCACGTCACCGGGAAACCCGAAGGCGATGACCTGGCGGCGCCCGTCCTTCTGAAGCCGGGTGAGCCGCACGACCCCCGAGACGATCTGATAGACGAAATGCGCCGAGTCGCGTTCGTGGAACAGGTGCTGGCCTGTCTGAATCCGACGCGGAACAGGGTCGGACAGCGATCTGCGCCGCGGAGCATGGACACCGATATCGCCTTGAGCCTGTCGGGCGTCGAAGTGAAGCGCTGATTGCATGATTGCCCCCGAGGTTGGTGGATCACACACTGACGTGGTAATGTCTCAGCACTGTCATGGGTAATGTATCAAAGTGTAACGGGCGCGTTTCTGCTGACCGTCGATTGAATTCTATGTGTTGAATGTTTTTTCGACACTGATATCAAAGGGAAAACCCCCGGGGGACGCGCGATGGCCGGGACTACGGTGCTCGTTGTCGAAGACGACGCAGGTGTCAGAACATTGCTCAGACGGTGCCTTGAGGGCGACGGCTTCGTGGTGCGCGAAGCCACGAGCAAGGCCGACGTCCTTGAAGCGATCAAGGATGGGCAACTCGGGCTCATTACCCTCGACCTGAACCTCGGCAGCGAGAGTGGTATCGAGATTGCTCGCGCAGTCCGCCAGGTGTCCGCGGTTCCGATCATCATGGTCACCGGAAAGGGCGACGTGATCGACAGGGTCGTTGGCCTGGAAGTCGGCGCGGACGATTACATTTCGAAACCGTTCCATATTCGCGAGGTTCTAGCACGGGTGCATTCCGTCCTGCGTCGCGCGCATGCCGCCCCGGTCGTCGCGGCCCCCGCCACGCCGGACGAGCGCGCGGAGGAAGATTTCGCTTTCGATGGTTTCGTCGCCCGCGCGTCGACGATGGAGCTTTTCAATACGTCCGGAGAAGCGGTCGATCTGACTGGCGGCGACTTCAAGCTTCTGCAGGTCTTTCTTGAACATCCCCGTCGGGTTCTGTCACGCGAGCAGATCATGGACCTTCTGAACGGTCCCGGCTGGTCGCCGCTCGACAGGACGATCGACAATCAGGTGGCGCGCCTGCGCAAGAAGATCGAGGACGTGCCGGGCGATCCGAAACTGATCAAGACGGTGCGCGGCGTGGGCTACATCTTCACCGCCAAGGTGTCGCGTCAGCCGGCCTCACCCACGGCGCCTGGACAGCAATATGCGTAATCGCGTGGCCAGCTCGGCCTGCCGATAGGGTTTTTGCAGCAGCGTGAACTCCTCGGCCCCGCGCGTATCGAGGTCGGCCGCGAAACCGGATGTGAGCAGGATGGCGATATCCGGCCGCTCTGACCGCACCCGCTCGGCGAGGCTGAAGCCGTTCATCATGCCCGGCATGACAATATCGGCGAACATCGCGTGGATGTCGGGATTGTCCGCAAGCACCGTCAACGCCTCGTCGGCATTGCCGGCAGACAGGGTTCGATAGCCGAGCGCCTCGATCCGGTTCACTGACAGGCGGCGAACGGCTTCGTCATCCTCGACGACGAGGATCATCTGGCCGGCACCTGTATTGGCGACCTCGGCCGCGTATTCGGGCCGCGCCGCGCCGGCGACAGCGGCGTCGGTCGTCGCCGGGAAATAGAGGCTGATGGTCGAGCCAAGGCCGGGCTCGCTGTAGATCGTCGCGTGACCCCCCGATTGCCGGACAAATCCGTAAACCATCGAAAGGCCAAGGCCGGTGCCTTTTCCAAGTGATTTCGTCGTGAAGAACGGCTCGAAAGCCCGGCGGCGGATATCCTCGGCCATGCCGATGCCACTGTCCGTCACCGAGATCCGGACATACTCCCCCTGACTGACGTCGATCTCCTGCGCCAGGTAACTGTCGTCGATCACGACGTTCGTGATCGACACGGTCAAGGTGCCACCTTCCGGCATCGCGTCCTGCGCGTTGACCGCCAGATTGATCAGCGCGGTCTGAAGCTGCGTCGGATCCGCCCGGATCGGCCACACCGTGCCGTCATGTCCGGACGCGACCCGGATATGCGGCCCCAACGTCCGTTGCAGGAGCGACACCGCGGACGTGACGGTCGAGATCGGGTCGAGAAGACAGGGCGACAGGACACTGCGCCGGGCAAGGGCGAGCAGTTTTGTCGTCAGGGCCGCGCCCAGCTCCGCCGCCTCCAGCGCGTCGTGCATCAGCTCACGCTGCGGTTCGGTCGCAAGCGACCGTTCCAGCAGTTCGAGATTGCCGGTGATCACCGTCAGGAGGTTGTTGAAATCATGCGCGACGCCTCCGGTAAGCTCGCCCAGCGCCTCCATCCGCTGTGACTGTTCAAGCGCCCGTTCGGCCGCCTTGCGCCGGGTCAGATCGTGCATCACGCCGACGAAGAGGTCGTTGCCGTCGACGCGGGCATGTCCGACCGAGAGATGTAGCGGAAACGTGCTTCCGTCCTTGCGCAGCCCGTCCACGTCGCGACCGATCCCGATGATACGGGCCTGCCCGGTCTTCAGATAGCGGCCGATGGCATCCTTGTGCCGTATTGATCCGGAATCCGGGATCAGCAGATCGAGGGATGCACCGACCAGATCGTCAGTGTCGTAGCCGAAGAGATCGCGGGCCGCCTTGTTGGTGCGGATGACAAGACCTTGAACATCGGCGACGAAGATGGCGTCCACAACCGCGTCCAGCAGCGCGTCGAGGAGGGTCGTGCTCGAAGGTTCCGTGTTCATGTCCGCCGCGGCCCGCAGTTCCCGGCCAGTGTCGCGACCGTGAAGGGTGTCGTCAATGCCGGTGGCTCAGGCTTTCAGCGATGCAGCTGCTCGACCGGGGCCGATTTCCTGCAGGACAGCGAGATAGGACAAGAGGTCCGTCAGCGTGATGACGCCCACAAACCGCTGTTTCTCGGCGACGAGGTATTTGCGCCGCCCGGTCTTTGCGATCCGCTGGAGAAGCGCGTCGGCAGGGAAGTCCGGTGGAAGGGTGTTTTCCGTGTCAGATGCGATGAAGATGTCGCCAACATGGGTGTTGTCCCAGTTTTCCCGGTCGATCCGCCGTACGAGGCTGGAATCGACGTAGCCGAGCAGATGCTCCCCCTCCGTCACCGGGACGAAACTGACCGCATGGGCGAGCATGATGTCATTGACGACGCCGCTGAGCGTGTCGTCGGGACTGGACAGCTGCACGTTCTCCGTCATCATTTTCGCGACCGTCCGGTTGCCCAGCGCGGACTTGATCAGCAACTGCTGATAGGTGCCGCGCGCGGCCGACATCAGGAACAGTCCGATCAGGATCTGCCAGAGCCCGCCTGCCGTGTTCCCGGAAAAGAGCGACACGAGACCGAGGGCGATCAGGGCATACGCGACGAGTTGCGAGATCGCGCTGGCATTGCGCGTGGCGCGAACGAGATCGCCGGAGGTTCGCCACAGCGCGGCACGGAGAACCCGCCCCCCGTCGAGGGGGAAGGCCGGCAGCATGTTGAATACGGCAAGGATCAGGTTGATGATCGCCAGATACTCGAACACGACTTGCATCGGCGCCGATACGTCGGCGCCTTCGAGCGCGAGATGAACCAGCCAGGCGAGGGCGGCGAGGGCGAGGCTCATTGTCGGACCGGCGATGGCGATCCAGAACTCCGACACGGGGCTCGCGGGTTCCTCGTCCAGCTCCGCGACACCGCCGAATATGAAAAGCGTGATGCCACCGATGCCGAGCCCGAAGCGTCGGGCGACGAGCGAATGCGCGAGTTCATGCAGGATGAGTCCGCCGAAGAAGGCCAGCATCGCGATCACGGCAAGCCCGAGATAGTCGCCGTAGCTCAGGCCCGGTACGCGGTCGGGGAAATAGCCCCCCGAAAGCGTCCAGACGAGCAGCGCGGCTATCAGGAGCCAGCTTGGATCGACCTTGATCTGGAAGCCGAAGATGTCGAACAGACGCACTGCTCTGGTGAACATCGGGATGCCCTGCGAAGCCTTGGTGCGAACAGGGTACAGTTGCCCTCGATTCCGCGGTTGATCTTGATCAACGATCGGGCGCCTCGACAGGACACCGCGCTCACTCCTTCACGTAGGGCTTTCCATCCGCTGCGGGCGCACGGGCGCGGCCGACAAGACCGGCAACCAGGACGATGGTCGCGATATAGGGCGCCATCGCGAGGAATTCCGACGGAATCGGCGTCTGCAAAAGCGCCAACTTCTGCTGCAACGAATCCGCGAAACCAAAGACCAGCGCCGCCGCAAGCGCGCCGACCGGATGCCAGCGTCCGAAGATCATCGCCGCAAGACCAATATACCCACGCCCGCCGGTCATTCCCTCGTCGAACCGCCCGACGGAGCCGAGCGTGAACCAGGCGCCGCCGAACCCGGCCACCATGCCGCCGAGCGTGACGTTGACGTAGCGGGTCCGGTAGACATTGATGCCGAGCGTGTCGGCCGCTTTCGGGTGTTCACCGACCGCCCGCGCCCGCAACCCGTGGCTTGTGTGAAAGAGGTAGTAGGTTGCGACCGCCACCAAGACCAGCGCGCCATAGACGAAGATGTTCTGGTCGAAAAGCATTGGTCCGATCACCGGAATATCGCCGAGGATCGGAATCTTCTTCGCCGCGAAAACCGGCGCGTTGTTAAGGTCGCGGTACTTCTGAAAGACCTGCGAACTCACATATGACGTGAGCCCCAGAACGAAGAGGTTGATCACCACGCCGGCGATGATCTGGTCCATGCGATACGTGACGACCAGCGCGGCGAGGATGAAGCCGAAGATCCCGCCTATGACGACGGCGGCGACAAGCCCCGTCACGCCGCCCGCGACCGACCCGACCAGCGCGCCGGTGAAGGCGCCAGCAAGCAGCATTCCCTCGATCGCGATGTTGACGACCGCGACCCGCTCGCAAAGCGTGCCGGCCAGGCCGCCAAGCGCAATCGGCACGGCCCGCACCATTGTCGCCTGCAACATCCCGACGAGAGAGAAGGACTTTCCGGCAGTGGCCCAGACGAGGAAAGTCGCAACCAGAAGGAAGAGGCCGAAGCCAAGCGACAGGCTCGTCCATCTGAGGCCGCCGCGCAGGAACTGGCGGGCACCGAGAAAGGCAAGGATGGCGGCGGCGACGTAGGCGGACGGTTCGGCCGGGATGACGAGGTTCGGAACCGCCAGCGTGTCTCCGAACCGGGCGAGGCGGAAGGTCGCGTCGCCGTCCATACCGGGGGCGAAAACCAATGCGACGAGTGCGGCGAAACCGATGAGGATCGCGCCCGTGATCCGCGCCTGCCGTTGCCGCGCGGTATCGACGCGGGTGGCGGCTTCGGGGACGTGATTGGCAAGAAGGGCCATTCGAGGTCACTCCTTCGCTGGCCAGGTGCGGCGGAAGCCCCAGGGGAAGATCGTGCGCACGAGAAGCGGCGCGGCGATGAACACGATGATCAAGGCCTGAATGATCGCGATGAGGTCGATCGAAACCCCGGCATCGACCTGCATCTGCCGACCGCCTGCTTCGAGTGCGCCGAAGAGGAGCCCGGCGAAGAGGACGCCGACCGGGTGAGACCGGCCGAGAAGCGCGACCGAAATTGCGTTGAACCCGATCCCGGCCGAAAAGCCCGGTGTCGCGCGGCCGAGAACACCGAGGGTCTGGTTGGCGCCGGCCAACCCTGCGAGGCCGCCCGCGAACGCCATGACCGAGACGATGATCAGCCCGGCGCGGATGCCCGCGTAGCGCGCGGCATCGGGGCTTTCGCCGCTTGCGCGGAACTCGAAGCCGAGCCGGGTGCGGAAGAGAATCCACCAGACCAGGCCAACTGCCGCGAGGGCGACGAAGACCCCGGCATGGACGCGCAGGTTCGGGTCGATCCATGTCAAGAGGCGCGGCAGTTCGGCACTCGGCAGCACGGATTCGGAAATCGGATCGGCGCGGCCGGATTTCTGGATCCAGGGCTGGCGCAAGAGGTAGTCGAGCAGCCTGTAGGAGACCAGGTTGAGCATGATCGTGGAGATCACCTCATGCGCTCCGGTCGTGGCCCGCAGCACCCCGGCGATGCCGGCATAGATCCCGCCCGCGACGATACCGCCCAGCATCGCCAGCGGCAGGTGGATCGCCCAAGGCATGCCGGGGAAGGAAAAGCCGACGATCACCGCCGCCATCCCGCCCATCAGGACCTGCCCCTCGGCGCCGATGTTGAACATCCCCGCCCGAAAGCCGAGCGCGAGACCGAGCCCCGAAATGATCAGAGGCGTGGCCGCCGTCAGCGTCTCAGACAGCGCGCCGAGCGAACCCAGCGACCCCTCCAGAAGTGCAAGATAGGACCGCCCGATGGTGGAGAGGCTGACATCGGTCGCGAGCATCGTCAGCGCCCCGAGGATCAGGGCGGCCACGACGGCGAAGACCGGGACAACGAAGAGATCCTCGAACTCTGCCCGTCCAGGCGCCGCCCGTTTCAAAAGCGCATTGACGAGTGCTGCGCGGTCCGTCTGCGGGTCGCTCATGCTGCCCTCCCCGCCATGGCGAGCCCGACCCGGCCCTTCTCGACCGGACCGGCGCCCGCGTCGAACTCGGCGACGATGCGCCCCTTGAACATCACCAGCACCCGGTCGGAGAGGGCGAGTATCTCGTCCAACTCCGATGAGACGATCAGCACCCCGTCGCCTTCATCGCGCGCTGTGATCAGCCGTCGATGGATATATTGGACCGAACCGACGTCGAGCCCGCGCGTCGGCTGAGAGGCGATGACCAGAAGCGTGTCGCGCGACAGTTCGCGGGCGACGACGAGCTTTTGCTGATTGCCGCCCGAAAGGTGCCCGGCGGCGGCGAAGACCGAAGGTGTGCGGACGTCGAAATCGACCGAGAATTCCGCCGCGTCGCGCTGCACGCGCCGCCAGTCCATGCGCAGCCCTTTCGCGTAGGACGGCCCGTAGTAGCTGTCGAGCACCATGTTCTCGGCCACGGTGAAAGCGCCGATGATGCCGCTTTTCTGGCGGTCCTCCGGGATATGGGCGATGCCCATCCGGTGGCAGTCGCGGGCTGACGCGGTGGTGATGTCGCGGCCGTCGAACCGGACCGTCCCGGCCGCCACCTTTTGCAGACCGACCAGCGCCTCCACCAGCGCGGATTGACCGTTGCCCTGAACCCCGGCGATGCCGACGATCTCTCCGCTCTTTACCCGAAGGCTAAGGTCGTCCACCGCTACTTCGTCGTCGTCGCGCAGGACCGTCAGGTTCTCGACCTCCAGCAAAACGCGGCCCGGTGCGGTGGGGGATTTCTTAAGGTCGAAGCTGACGGGCCGGCCCACCATCATCTCGGCCAGTTCCGCCTCGGTCGATGTCTTGGGATCACCTTCGCCGACGATCTCGCCGCCGCGAAGGACGCTGATCCGGTCGGCGATCTCGATGATCTCGCCCAGCTTGTGGGTGATGAAGACAAGTGCCTTTCCGGCATCGCGGAGCGATTTGACGATTCCGAAGAACTCCTCCACCTCCTGCGGGGTGAGGACGGCGGTCGGTTCGTCGAGGATCAGGCAGTCGGCCGAGCGGAAGAGGACCTTGATGATCTCCACCCGCTGCTGAAGCCCGACAGGAAGCGTTTCGATCCGCGCGTCGGGGTCAAGCTCGAGTCCGTATTTCTCGTTGATCTCGCGCACCTCGGCGCGCGCGCGGGGCAGGTCCAGATGGTCGAGAGGCCCGGTTGGCTCGACCCCGAGGATCACGTTCTCGGCCACCGTGAAGACCGGGACCAGCATGAAATGTTGATGCACCATGCCGATACCGGCTCGGATCGCATCGCCGGGGCCGGAAAAGCGCATCGGTTGGCCATTGACGCGGATCTCTCCCTCATCCGGCGCATAAAGTCCCGAAAGCACGTTCATCAGGGTCGATTTGCCGGCGCCATTCTCGCCCAGAAGCCCCAGTACCTCGCCGGGACGGATCGTCAGGTTCACGTTCCGGTTCGCCACGACCGGGCCGAAGCGCTTGGTGATGCCTCTGAGTTCGACCTCCAACGAAACCTCCCGCCCGGAGAATAAGGTGCCGCCGGCGGGGGAAGCCACCGGCGGCGGGACGCGCCGGAGTTCAGCCGCCGACCGAAAGCTTGCCGTCGATGATATCCTGGCGGATCGCCGCAAGCTCTGCCTTCAACGCATCGGGCACGAGCGCGTCCATGTCGTGGAACGGGGCGAGATCGACGCCGCCATTCGATAAGTTGCCTTCGAGAATGCCACCCTCGAACGTGCCATCCATCGCCTTTTCGATCACGCCGAGCACGGTTGCATCCATTCGCTTCATCACTGACGTGAGATAGACGTGCTTCTTTCCTGGATCGGTGAAGTAGAGGTCGGCATCGACGCCGATGATCTTCAGGCGGTCGACGCCCAGTTCGTCCGCGAGCGCGGCGGAGCCGAGGCCCACAGGACCAGCGACCGGCAAAACGATGTCGGCGCCTTCATCGACGAGGTTCTGGGCAAAGGCCCGGCCGTCGTCGAGCGACTCGAAGTTGTTGGTGAAAAGCCCTTCGCGGGTTTCCGGGTTCCAGCCGAGCACCGTGACGTTGGCGCCCTTCTGCGCATTGTAATGCTCCACGCCGCGATAGAAACCGTCCATGAAAATCGTCACAGGCGGGATGTTGATGCCCCCGAACGTGCCGAGAACACCTGTCTTGGTCATCCCCGCGGCAAGAAAACCTGACAGGAACGCCGCTTCGTCCGTCGCGTAGACTTGCCCCAGGATGTTCGGAACGGGCGGATCATAGGCGTAGTCGACGATCGAGAATTTCTGGTCCGGGTTGGCTTCGGCAGTCGCCTTGGTCGCGTCGCCGAGAAGGAAGCCCACCGTGATGATCATGTCGCACTGTCCGCCGAGAAGCGAGTTGATATTGGCCTCGTAGTCGGTCTCTGCCTGAGATTCGAGGAAGCGGCCGCCGACGCCCAGCTTTTCCTCGGCGTCGAGGACGCCCTTCCACGCGGTCTGGTTGAAGCTGTTGTCATCAATGCCGCCGGTATCGGTCACCTGGCAAGCGGTGAAATCCGCGGCGAACGCGGTCGTGCCGGCAAGAATGAACGCGATGGCCAGCGGGGCAATGCGGGACATGTGTCGGTTCATCGTGGAATCCTCCTCCGGAGCAGACGAAACCGGTGCGGTGTGGCACCCTTCCCCAAACAGGCTACGCCTGACGCGGAACCGGGTGTTGATCGAAATCAACGCACGCCGAGGCTAACCTGACCGGAATCAAGGTCCGATCCCGCCCGATCCACCATGATCGCGGAGGTTTCAGCGATGGAGACGCCGATGCAGCTTTTCGCCCTGTCCGCCGCCGAGGATTTCGGCCCTGCCATCGCTGGCCACCTTGGCCTCGCGCTCAGCCCGCTCGAAGAGCGCGGGTTCGAGGATGGCGAGCACAAGGCGCGCCCCCTTGTCAGCGTGCGCGGCGAGGATGTCTACGTGGTCGAGCGTCTGAACGGGGCCAGCGGCGAAAGCGTCAATGACCGGCTGATCCGGCTTCTGTTTTTCCTCGCCACGGTGAAGGACGACGGAGCTGCGCGGGTGACGGCCGTCATTCCCTATCTCGCCTATGCGCGGAAGGACCGCCAGACCAAGGCGCGCGATCCGGTTGCCACCCGGACCCTCGCGCGCCTGATCGAAGCGGCCGGCGCCGACGCGGTCGTCACGCTCGACGTGCATAATCTCGCGGCGTTTCAGAACGCGTTTCGCTGCCCGAACTGGCATCTCGACACCTCCCGCCTTTTCTCCCGCCACCTCTCCGCGGACCTCGGCGCAGGGCCGGTAAGCGTGGTGTCCCCCGATGCGGGTGGCGTGAAACGCGCGCAGCTTTTCCGCGAGATGCTGGAACGGGTCACCGGTCGCTCCGCCGGTGCGGCGTTCATGGAAAAACGGCGGAGCGGCGGGAAGGTCAGCGGTAGCCTTCTCGTTGGCGACGCGAAGGGCGCCACGGCGATCATCGTCGACGATATGATCGCCTCGGGTTGCACCATGGTCCGGGCGGCGCGGGCGCTGAAGGCGGGGGGCGCCGGAACCGTCATTGCCGTCGCGGCCCACGGGCTTTTCACGGAAGGGGCCGAAGCGGCTGTCGCGGATCCTTCTGTCGACCGCTGGCTGGTCACCGACACGGTGCCGCTCAACGGTTTGTCGCCGGATGCTGCCCGGCGGGTGCACATCGTCAGCGCCGTGCCGCTGTTTGCCGAAGCGATCGGACGGCTCAGCTCGAACGGGTCTCTTGTGGAGTTGCTCGATTTTCCAGGATAGCGACCGCCTGAGTCGCGGCTGCCAGATAGCGGTCCGCGAGGGGGCGCCAGCGTTCCGGTGTCCTTGGTGACGGCGAGAGAAGATGCGCCAGTGCCTGCCGGGCGCGCAGGGTCGCGCGGTGCGCCGTGTAGAACGCCAGCAAGCGCTCGCCCGGTCTGTCGTCGAGCGTTTCGGAGACGCGGCCGAACAACAACGGACCAACCCAGCCGGCGCCAAGCACACTGCATTCCATCGCGAGTGTGGCATATTCCTCGAACGGGTCGAGCAGCCGAAGAACGCGCGCGGCCTCGAGGCAGTCGATGACCAGGACCGGCGGCCCGAGCCAGACATGCTCCGGCCGAAGGTCGCCGTGCCCCTCGCGCACGCGGCCTTGTTCGAGCCTGTCGAGCAGCAGGCCGGGCTCGTGCTGCGGCACAGCGTCGAGCGTGGCCAGAAGCCGACCGAACACGTCGGCGCTTTGCCGGAAAGGTCCGTCGGTCTTTGCCGTACGGGTCCCTTCGATGTCTTCGCTGTAACGGTCGAGGTAGGCCTGAGGTGTCGGCCGGACGACCGGTGCGCGCGCGTGGAATCCGGCCAGAGCCGCGGCGACGGCCTTGATATCCTCGTCCGTCGCCGTGCCGAGTCCAAGTGCGTGATCCAGAAAGCGCGCGTCAAGCAGGCGCCGCATCCGGACGAACCAGTCGACCGTCTCGCCCGTGCCGTCGAGTGCGAGATCGCCCTCCCCCGTGCGCGTCAGCCGTGACAGGCCAAGATAGACACCGGGCGCGAGGCGGCGGTTGAGCCGGACTTCCTCGTCACAGGCATGGTGCCTTGCTTCGAGGCTGCTGAAGTCGAAGAAGCGTCGATGAACCGGACGCTTCATCTTGAAGACCTGACCTTCGGTGAGGAAGACCCACGCCATCGACGTTTCACGCAACTCGACATCGGTTTGAAGCGCGGCTTCCAGCGCCGCACGAACGATGGCGGCGGTGACGGGCAGGTCGGTTTCCGCGCGGTCCGGCATGGTTGTGGTATCCTTTCGGGGTGCGGGACGCCCGACATTGATTTGCGTCAACCTTACGGTGGTTCCGACCTGGGAAGCTGGTTTCAGGACCGTCTGGAAAGGAGGTCGGGATGCAAGGCTATCGGGACCGGGTCGAGGCCGGGAAGGCAGTGGCCGATCTTGTGGCGCGTCACGACTACAGCCGCCCCGTCGTCCTGGCCCTGCCGCGCGGTGGCGTGCCGGTCGCGGCCGAGGTCGCCCGCGTCCTCGGGGCACCCCTCGATCTCGTCATGGTGCGGAAGATCGGCGTGCCTTCGCAGCCGGAACTTGCCGCTGCTGCCGTGGTTGACGGCGCCCGGCCCGAGCTCGTGGTGAACGACGAGATCGCGCGCCATGCCGGCCTGTCGCGCGCTGATCTCGACCGGCTGGCGGAGGGGCAGCTCGAAGTGATCCGAAGGCGGCGGCAGACCTATCTCAAGGACCGCAAGCACGTCGACCTGAAGGACCGCACGGCAATCGTTGTCGATGACGGCATTGCCACGGGCGCGACGATGCGCGCGGCCCTCAAGGCGGTCCGCCGGCAAGGCCCGGCGCGTGTCGTCCTCGCGGTGCCGGTCGCGGCGCCGGATTCGCTGGCTGCGTTGCGAGGCGAGGTCGATGACATCATCTGTCCGACCGTCCCAGCCTTCCTCGGCGCGATCGGGGCGTTCTACCAGCGGTTCGATCAGACTTCTGACGACGAGGTGATCCGGCTCCTGGCGGCGGCACCGCCGTCGGATGAGCCCTAGCGAGCAGCGGCGATGGCCCCGCCGGCGATGGTCTGTGCGGCGGCCTGTTCGTCACGTCACTGCCACTGCCCTGCGAGGGCGCCGAGAATATCGGCACGGCTCACCTGTCCGACAAGGCGCCCCTCGGCGAGAACGGGAAACCGGCGGAACGGGCTTGCCAGGAAGGCTTCGGCGGCGTCGACGATGTCCATCCCGGCCTCAAGTGTCTTCACGTCCCGGCTCATGTAATCCGCGACGCTGTCGCCCCAGTTCTGGTAGTAGCAGGTATTCAGCGCGGCCCGGAGGCAATCCTTCTTCGACAGGACGCCGACCAGCGCGCCGCCCGCATCCACGACCGGCGCCCCCGAGATGCGGCGGTCGAGGAGAATGTGCAGCGCCTTGTTGATCTCCATCTCGGGCGCGAGCGTGATCAGGTCGCGTGCCATGCAGTCGCTGACTTTCGGCCGGTCGATCATCGGCTTGATCCTTTGCGCTTGCGGCAACCGAAGCAGGCCGCGCCGGGGACACAGGCCAGCCCGCCGCAGGACCCCGCCGGCGCCTTGCGACCGAAGAAGAGGCCGAGCCCGAGACCGGCAAGCGCGAGGGCGAGGATGAGGAACGTCAGGATGAAGGTGGCCATCAGAGCCTCCTAAATTTCGACATGATCGGCGAAGGCGCCGGTCATGATCTCTCGGATATCGCTGCCGTCCTCAGCGAGGAAGAGTGCGGCGACATCCTGGGTTTCGGCAAGCGCCGGGCCGGCCTCCGGCCCCATGACCAGAAGTGCCGTGGCAAGGGCATCGGCCGTCTCCGCGTCGGCGGCGAGCACGGAAACGGAGGCAAGCCCCGGCGCCACGGGCCGGGCGGTGCGCGGGTCGATGATGTGGTTGAGACGGGGGCTCGCGAAGCCATTGGCGCTCAGGCCGGAAGTCGCGAGCGCCAGCCTGCCGGGGCGTACGATGCGCTGGGCTGTAGCGGGATTGGTTCCGGGGCGCTCGATCGCCACCAGCCAGTCCCGCCCCTCCGGATGGTGGCCGGACGCGATGACCTCGCCGCCAAGCTCGATCAGCGCGTCGCGATGTCCGAGGGCTGCCAACGCCGCCGCGATGCGGTCAAGCGCGTACCCTTTCGCGATGCCGCACAGGTCCAGCGTCGTCGCGGGGTGAGACTTGCGGATCGCCGCCCCCCGCACCGCGAGCCCGTCGGCATCGCCGAAAACGCCGCGGATCGGACCGAAGCCGAAGCGCCCTACGGCCGGACCGACGGTCGGGTCGAATGCCCCGCCGGTGCGTGCCCGCATCCTGAGCGCGGCGTCGAGCACCCGGCAAAGCGAGCCCGCGACCGGAACCCAGTCGGTCCCGCGTTCCTCGTTGAACCGGGAAAGGTCGGCGTCGGCCCGGTAAGGTGACATCGCCGCATCGACGGCCTCGGTCTCGGCCATGATCGCGCGGGTTGCCGCAGCCTTGTCCGCCGTCGCCGGTAGAACCACGTGCCAACTGCTGCCAAAGGCCGGTCCGGCGATCCGTGCCGGTCCGGCCTCGGCCGCGCGGGCCGTCATGCAGGCGGCAATCCCCGTGGCCAGGACATCTCGTCGGGTCATGTGCATGGTTCAGGCTCCGAAATCGTCATTGAAGATGTCGCCATCGTCGATGCCGGCGTCGGCGAGGCTTGCCAGAACCGCCTTGATCATCAGCGGAGGGCCACACAGGTAATATTCGCAGGTTTCGGGGGCAGGGTGGGCGTTCAGAAACCGGTCTTCCACCACGCGATGGATGAAGCCGGTGGCCCGGCTCCAGTTGTCGTCGGGGCGTGGATCGGACAGTGCCACGGTCCAGCGGAAGTTCGGATGCGCCGCCGCCAAGGCGTCGAACTCCTCGGCATAGAATATCTCGCCTCGGTTGCGCGCGCCGTACCAGAAGCTGATCCGGCGCGCAGTCCCGACCCGTTCGAGCTGATCGAGAATGATCGCGCGGAGCGGCGCCATGCCGACCCCACCGCCGATGAAGACCATCTCGCGATCGGAATCGCGAGCCCGGAAGCTGCCGAACGGGCCGGAAACCTCAAGCGCGTCGCCCGGACGCACGCCGAAGAGATAGGAGGAGACGATGCCGGGCGGCACGTCGGACAAATGTGGCGGCGGCAAAGCGAGCCGGATGTTGAAGACCAGCCGCCCGGCCTCGGAATCCTCGATGCGGTTGGAGATCGAATAGGCGCGGGCTTCCTGCTTCGCGCTCGATGCGGAAAGCGGCCGCACCGGTCCCCAGGCGCGCGCATGGCCGGCCGGCACATCGAGATCGGCGAAGGCCATCCGGTAGGGTGGCGCCGTGATCTGGAAGAAGCTGCCCGCCGGAAGCGCCGGCCGGGGGCCATCGGGAAGCTGCAATACAAGCTCTCGGATAAAGGGCGTGAGAAAGCGCGCCGAGTGCACGGTGCATGTCAGGCTTTCGGCGCCGATCAGGTCGTCCGGCAGGTTGACGGCGATGTCGTCCCGGAGCGTGACCTGACAAGCCAGCCGCAGCCCCGCCCGAAGTTCCGCCCGGGTCAGCCGCGACGCCTCGGTGGGCAGGGCGGCGGCGCCGCCCCCGGTCACCGTGACCCGGCAAAGTCCGCAAGTGCCCGCCCCGGCACAGGCGGAGGGGATCAGGACTCCGCCATTGCTCAACGCGCTCAGCAGACGGTCGCCGGTCCGTGCCGCGATATTTTCGCGCCCGTTGATGGTGATCGCGACCGCCCGCGAGGGCATCAGCGCCCGCCGTGCGCCCATCACCGCAAGGGTCAGGATCAGGACGATCGCCGTCAGAAGCGCGCTGCCAAGAACGATCTCGGTCATGGCGCGCCCCCTCCGGCCAAGGCGGAAAGGCCTAGGGACATGAGCCCGGTGACAAGGAACGCACTCCCGAGACCCTGCAACCCCGCAGGCATGTCGCTGTAGCGCAGTCGTTCCCGGATCGCGGCAAAACCGACGATGGCGATCGCCCAGCCTGTTCCGCTGCCGAAGCCGTAAACGATGGATTCGGCGAAATCGTATTTTCGTTCGACCATGAAGAGGCTGCCGCCGAGGATCGCGCAGTTGACCGTGATCAGCGGCAGAAAGATCCCGAGCGCGCGGTAGAGCCGTTGCGCATACCGGTCGAGCACCATTTCGAGGATCTGCACCACCGCAGCGATTACGCCGATGAAGGCGACGAGCTTCAGAAAGCTCAGATCGACGTCGGGCAGCCCGGCCCAACCCCAGGCGCCTTCGATCAGCAGGTAGGTGTTGATGAGGTAGTTGAGGGGCACCGTCAGCGTCTGCACCACGATTACCGCGAGCCCGAGCCCCGCTGCCGTCTCGACACGCCGCGATACGGCGAGAAAGGTGCAAATCCCCAGGAAGAACGAGAGCGCGAGATTTTCCTGAAAGATCGACGTGAAGAGGAGATCGGTCATCGCTCCTCCTCCGCCGCGACGCGGAACTCGGGCGTTTCGGCCTGATCGGCCCGCAGGGTGCGGATCGCCCAGATGAGAAGGCCGAGGATGAAGAACGCCGCCGGCGCGCGCTGCATCAGCGCGAGCGGCTCGAACCAGCCGCCTTCAGCGACGGTCAACAGGATCGGTCGGCCAAGAAGCGTACCTGCCCCGAGGAGTTCGCGAAGTGTTCCGACGATGATCAGGATCATGCTGTAGCCGAGGCCATTCCCGAGCGCGTCGAAGAGGGTCGGCAAGGGCGGGTGCTTCATCGCGAAAGCTTCGGCGCGGCCCAGAACGACGCAGTTTGTCACGATGAGACCGACGAAGACCGAGAGCCGCTTGCTCATCTCGAATGCATAGGCCCTGAGGAGCCCGTCGATGAGGATCACGAGCGAGGCGACGATGGTGATCTGCACGATCAACCGGACCGCATGTGGGATGTGATTGCGGATGGTGCTGATGATGACGCCCGAAAGGCACAAAACCGCCGTCATCGCCGCCGCCATCGTGAATGCCGTCGCCAGTGTCGTCGTGACGGCGAGCGCCGAGCAGATGCCGAGGATCTGCAGGGTCACCGGGTTCTCGGCGACCAGCGGGCGGGTCAGGCGGTCAAGAAGGCCGGTCATCTCAGATCCCCTCGCGCTTCAGCCGGTCGAGGAACGGGCCGAAGCCCTCGGGGCCAAGCCAGAACGTCAGCATGTTGGTGACCCCGTTGCCGGTGCGGGTCGCGCCGGAAATGCCGTCGACCTCGTAGGGGCCTTCCGCCGGACCCTGCGCCACGCGGATCAGGATGCGGCCGTCCGCATCGGCGATCTTCTTGCCGGCCCAGAGGGCCTGCCAGGCGGGCTCTTCGATCCGGGCGCCGAGGCCGGGGGTTTCCCCCTGCTCGGTAATCGTCAGCGCGGCGACCGTGGTCAGGTCGGGTTCGAGCGCGAGCGAGCCGCGGATCAATGACTGGTACCCAAGGGCCGAGACCGGCAGGACGATGAGGTGCAGGTCGCCGTCGCGCTCCAGAAGGTAGACCGGGGCATGGGTGGCGATGCGTTTCAGGCTGGCGACGTCAGCTTCGGACGATAGCGCGATGCTGGTCGCGGGGTCCGCTGCCGCGGCTGCCGGGTCGAAACTCGCCGCATCTATGGTCGTGTCGAAACGTCCCGACGCGAGATCGACGATCCGGGTCTCCAGCGAGTCGATCCCTGCCTCGATCATCAGTTCGCGCATCGCCGGCAGCGCGTCGAGCATCGCGTCGAGACGGGCTTGCCGGTCGCGCTCGACATGCGCCTGCTGAAGCGGTTTCAACAGGACCGAGGCGGAGGAAACGACGAGCGCCGACGCGAGCGCGACGAGCAGCGTGACGCCAATGGCCTTGCGGGGATCGTCATTCGACAGCGCCAGAAAGCGGCGCCAGGGGCCGGGGCGGTCAGACATGGGCCCGCCTCCGCTTTCGTCGCCAGACATGGAAGAGCACCGCGACATGGTCGATCAGGGGCGCGGCGAGGCTTCCCAGAAGGGCTGCGGACACGACCGCGTTCATTGCCGTCCCGGTCAGCAGGCCGAACTGGATGGCCAGAAACCCGGCCAGCGCCCCCGTCAGCCAGCGGCCGGCCCTGGTCGTGGCCGTGGCCACGGGATCGGCGACAAGGAAGACGGCCCCGAAGAGCAGTGGCGCGGCCGTTTGCGGGTCGGGCAGGTCCAGATCCGGCAGAAGACTCGCGGCAGCGCCCGCCACGAGCCCGCCCAGTACGCGCCAGGGCAGGAGTCCGGTGGCGAGCAAGAGGCCGAGACCCGGAAGGGCCGCCAGTGCGACTGAAGGTTCGTTTCCGCCAAGCGCGGTGCCGGGAAAGGCGAAGATCAGGAATGCCCCTGACGCGACGGCGGCGTTGAGAAAGCCGAAACCGCGCCCGCCGAAGATCATCTCACCGATGACGACGCCGAAACTCGCCGCCAGCGCGACCTGCCAGAGCGGAACCGACGGTGGAACGATCACCGTCAGGATCAGCGCCGTGGTGACACCATGCCACGACAAGGGCAGGGCGCGGAGGATCGAGAATGCAAGCTCCCAGATCAGCGAGACCAGAAGCACCACCGCAAGGATCGGCAAGACGGCATTGCCGCGTTCGACGACCGCAGCGGCGACCGGAGGCAGGAGGGCTGCCGCCTGAAGTAGCGTCACCCGTGCCACGCCAGGCAGAGTGGGCGTCCGATCGCCGATATCACCGCTCACGCCGCGCTCTCCAACTCGTCCAGAACCCGGCGCAGGAGATGGCCGTAGTCCGACCCGCTCGTGCAGAGGCGTGTCAGCAGGGCCACGTCCTCCTCGATCAGATCCAGAGCGCCCAGCCGTTCCGCCGCCTCGACGTCGCCGATGCTGAGTGCCCGCATCAAGGGCACGACCGGGGCGTCGGTCGGCAAGGCGCGGTCCAGCGCGGCGAGCGGAATGATCGGTGCCGGTCGGGATCTCGGCAGGCTCCGTCCGAGGCGCGGGAGCCAGCGGGACTGCCCCGGCGGGGGCGATAGCGGCATGGCAGTGACGTGGTTGTGGTGCCGGCGGAGGAAGACGTCGTCGCAGCCGGGCATGGGCGCCCCGGAGTACAGGCGCACCGGCTTGGCATCACCCTCGGAAGAGGGAACGATGTCGCGCAGCTTTGCCCCGAGGAGGGTCGGAAAGGCCTCCGACGCCTCAAGGTCCGCGCGGCGGACCGAGACGACGCGCTCGCCCAGATAGTGACCGGTATTGAACAGGTGCCCGATGGCGATGACGTCCTGAAAGCAGATGCTCCAGACCGCGCCGCCCGGTCCGGGCGGGCGCAGACGGGCGATCTGATGGCCGACGAGGCCGGTTGGATAACCGGCGTCGAAAAAGGCGGTCCGCAGGCGGTCCCGACCGGGCCGGGCGATCTCCGCCCCTTTGGCTTGGCAGAGAAAGACCGGCCCTTCGGTCAGCTCCATCAGGATGTCGAGGCCCCGCTCGAAGTCATCAGGCCGGAGCGCGAGGATTGCCCCGGGGTCGGCCGCCCCTTGCGTGGCGTCGATGGCGTTGACGAAGATCGCCTCGGGGGTCGCCTCGGGGTCGGGAATGCGACCGAAGGGACGGCTGAGAAAGGCAGGCCAGAGGCCGTTTTCGAGAAGCGTGGCGCGCGCGCTACCCCCGTCAGGCCGTGCAATCGGAGCGGCGGGCAATTCCGCCCTGGGCTCGGGATCGCAGGACAGGATAACCGAGGACAGAACCCGGCGCGGCCCCCGCTCTAAAGAGGCCACGGTGCCGTCAACCGGCGATACGACGGCCAGAGACGGGCGTTTCGCGTCCGTGAAAAGCACCTGCCCGCAGCGCACATGCTCGCCTTCCGTCACAGCGAAAGCCGGATGCAAACCCGGATAGTCGGCGCCGAGGAGCGCCACAGTCGCAGGGCGGCGCATCGGGCCGATCCCTGCCGGCGATCCGCCAGGCCGCCGTCTCAAGAAGCTGATCCAACCGGTCATCAACACCCTCCGGCCCGCCCGCGTTTGCGCCGACCGTTCCTGCCGCATCCCAGCTTCGGCACAACCCCGGCATACCGCTTTGATCCGGATCAAAGCGCTCCACCTTGGCGATCGGCACGTTGCCGCAACCCTGACGGGTGGCTGGAGGGGAGATATGCATGTCGTTTTTCAAGGCTCCTCTGGCGGCAGGCTTCGTTGTCGGTGCCGTGCTCGGCGGAAGCGAGGTGCTGGCTCAATCGATGTTGACTGATACCGTCGAAGACTGGCTCGCGTCGCCCCATGCCAATCGCGCGTCGCCCGCATTCAAGCATTGGAACGAGGACGGGCAGGTTGCGCCGGAATGTGCCAATTGCCATTCGAGCGAAGGACTCGTCGATTTCCTCGGCGGTGACGGAAGCCCGGCGGGGGTGGTCGATCAACCCGTTGCGACCGGGCTCGCCATAGACGAAGTCGCCTGCCACAGCCGCGTGGCGGCTATCAGTATCCGGGCCAAAGCTATGCCGGACGTTTCGCACATGTGCCGGACTTCGCCGATTGCACGGGTTGCCACGACCCCCACCGGCTGACGGAGGCGACCGACGGATGCGCGGACTGTCACGGGCCGGTCGCGACTTATGCGGCAGAGATCGCGGGAACACCCATCGTCCACGCGCCGGATGCCTATCCCTACTTCTTCGTTGATGCGGACGGAGACGATCAGGCCGGTGCCGGCGAAATGATCTATCCCAACCGCTACCAAAGCTGGACGCCACGTCTCCTGAAGGCCGCTTACAACTATCAGTTCGTGGCCAAGGAGCCCGGCATTCACGTGCATAATCCGCGCTACGCCCAGCAGATCTTGATCGACAGTCTGGACGATCTCGCGAAAGCGGTGCCCGGCATCGCGAATCCTACGCCCGGCCCTGAAGCCCCTTGGGCACGATGCCGTGCTACAGGTCGCGCACCGCTAGTCAGCGGCCGGGATGCTGCCGAGCCGTCTGCGCACCGCAGGGTTGTCGCCCTGCGAAAGGATGTAGTGCCCAAGCCTGCGCGCCAGTTCGATGTGGCCGCTGTTCACCGCGCGCTCGAACAACTCGCGCTGGTAACGCGGAAACTCCCGACGCGCGCGGAGCAGCGTGTAGAATTCGAGGCGCGTCAGGGAGCCGGATAGGGCCCCGAGGATGATGGGCGACAAGATCCCCATCTGGTTGAGCGACGACCCGAGGCGATGGCCAAGGAGCGGGGCGCGAAGGTGTTGCACGTTGCCCTGCGAAAAGCGCGCCGCATGGGCCGCGTCGAGGGGTTCGTAAGGGTCGTAGAGGATATACACCCGACGGGCGGCCCGCGAGACCGCGGCCGCGTCCCCGTAGGGGCCGGAGAAATCGCGATCCCAGACGACTTTGTAGCGCGTTTCCCAAGGGACGAGGGACTTGTCGACCGTTGATTGGGGGCTGATCGCCACGACGTCGCATCCGGGGGCGGCCGGGCTGAAGGCACAGGCGGCGTAGCCCCCCATCGACGCGCCGTAGAACACGACACGCTCGAATTGATCGAAGAATCCGCTGTCGCGAAGTTCATCGAATTGCGACGCGACCCAAGGCTCGCGATACCACGTCCAGCCGCCCGCGAGGACGCCAAGCATCGACCAGTTCCGGGATTCGATCAGGGAATATCCCCAGGGCCGGCGATCATCGCGCTTGTTCATCGCGATGTCGAGATTGTCGAAGGTGACGACCAGAGTGCCCTTGCTGCGCGGGATGTAGAGGAAGGAATGCCCGGCCGGACCAGCCCGGTAGAACCCGTCACGCCCGGCGAGGTCCGTCGCGATCCTGTCCCAGCTTTCACTCGCGGCGGCGTTGTCAGGCGGCCTTGGCGAGACGACAACGCGGGTCACGTCCTTACCGCTCTCGACGCGATCCGCGATGACGTCATTGGTTCCGAACGGTTTGAGAAAGGGAAAGGCGCCCGATCCCTTGCGAATATCCATGAACAGGCGGCTGTCGGCATGAAGGCAGCGTTCAAGGAATGTCTTCAGACCGCGTATGTTGTGCCGATCGCCGAAGCCATTGAGATTGCAGAGCACGTCGACCGGGCGCATTTCCTTCTCGCTGCGGACGACGCGGATGCGTTCCCTGTCGACGCCGTGGTCTTCAAGAAACGCGATATAGGGCTCGATCCACGGCTGGGTCGGGTCTCCGAACTTTCCGTGACCGTTCACGTCGATCAGTGTGATGTCGCAATCGTACTTGTGGTGAAGCGCCAGGACGAAACCGCGTGCGGTACCGGTCAGGTCCGCGACCGAAGTTACCTCTTCCAGATCGACAGTATCGATGAGAGCGCCGTCAAAGACCGCCCGCCCACGCCCCTTGATCGGGGCAAGCTCCGGCCGGATGCCGTGGGCGCGGACGAGCCGGTCGAGGTATGAACCGGCGGGTGGCAACCCCGCATGGTGATTTCCGATCTGCTTCTTGTTCGAGGCCCAGAGATGAAGCGCGGTCGTGTCGTCGGTGAGAAGCGCCTCCACGATCGACGCGTCGCGCAGGAACTTCGCGCGGTCGCGGAACGTGATCGGGTAGAAGGCGTTGAGTGGCTGGACTCGCCCGGCAAGTCCAAGTTCATGCACGAAATGCGTGACCATCATCGGCCCCCAGACCCCCCAGGGCTGTTGGCTGACATGAACGGGCCTGCCGGCGTCGCGGGCCTTGCGCAGCCGGTCCTGCCGCCCGCGCGGCAGAAACGGCGCGATCGAGAAGCGATCCGAGGTGAATTCCAGCATCCGGGCCAGCATGTCGCTGTCCGCCGGCAGCCCGAGGACGGCGTTGTTCACCCGATGCTCGCCCGGCAATTCGAAACCCATCACGTAGTCATCGTCGTAATCCATCGGGCGATGGCAGTAGACATCCGTGTCGATCCAGATCATCCTCGGGCAGCGATGGATCATGTGCAGACGGAAGAGGTCGGCAAAAAGCGCGTAGCTGTCCTTCTGTTCGTATTTGATGAAGTCGTCGGTATCGAGGATCTCCCTCCCGTCGCGGCGGATGACGCCTGCCGGCACGTTGGGAATGTCCTCGTAGCTGAAAAGCGTGATGCGTTGCCCCTTGTCGACGAAAGACTTCAGGCAGACCTGCTCCATCCAGCTGAGCGGGCCGCCAATCCACAAGGTACCGACTTCACGTTCTCGCGCCATCCGGACGGCCCTGGTCCTTCATACTCATCATCGCCTGCGAGGTGCTACCTGCCGTGCGGAGCGTTCGTCGTGCATGCGCCCTTGACTGTTACACGAGGCTTGGTCGCACCGGCAACCGAAACGCACTGGCGGACGATCCGGCGACGTTGCCAATTCGCGCTATTCGACTACGGTAAGGTCAAGGCCAAGAACAGGCGCCACGGCCCCGCCACGGCCATGTCGTCAGGGGCGTGGTGCAGGCATGGGCGGATCTGATGCAACAAGCGGGGCCACGGGCGCGGTCCCAGATCCAGGATGACGGGGTCCGGTGGTTTTCGAGCATAAGTCCAGACTGAGCGCCCGACGCCTTTGCAGTGCCCGTATCGGTGACGCCACGCTGCTCGACGCCGTCGCGCGCGACGTGGAGGGCGGCGAGAGCGAGGTCACGCTGTTTTTCGCCACCGGCACGGATTCCGGGCGTGTGTCGCTTGCGTCGGACGGGGTTGTTGTCGCTACGGGCAATCTCAGCGGCGCGCCCTGGCTGACCGTCAGGGTTCCGCCGGGAGAGCGTTTGAGGATCGCCTGTGGCGACAGCGCGGCCGATGTCAGCTCCGCAAGAGATGAGGCCGCGGTTTTCGAGGGGGCAAACGCGTTCCTTGCCACGCGAAATGGCGAAAGCGCCGAAACCGTCTTGGCCTGGCTCGACTTCCACGCGACCTGCCACGGCGTGACTGGGGCGGTCATCATCGACCGGGCGCGGCCAGGCAGCGACCCGACGTTCGAAACGCTCCTTGCCGAGGGGCTTGACCGGGCAGAGCACGATTGCGCCGTCGTGGTCCTGAGTTGCGATCATCCTCTGGGGCGGAGCGATCTGCCCGCCGAAGCCCATCCCTTCTGCGTGGCCGAAGCCCCCGGCAAGGACCGCATGGAGGTGCCCCCGCCCGACCCGTGGTCATCGCCGCTTGGCCAACCGCTCGTCCATGAGATCGCGAAGGCCCGCTTTCTGTCCGAGGCGCGCGCGGTTGCGAACATCGATGTCTGCGACCTCCTGGCGCCTGCCCCGGACGTCAACGTCTTCGATCGGGCCGTGGCAGCGCAGGGCGGCGTGATCGCCTTGCTCGGCAGGCACTGCTATCCGTGGCGCATCCGGGAGAACCAGCCCATCCGGTTTGGCGACCACATTTGCGTGCAGTTCGATCACAAGATCCTCCGGCGGCGCTGGTGCCTCGCTCCGGCCAAGGCGCCTTCTGACGCGACCTGGCGGCTGGTGCGGATGGGCAACGCGCCGGTCGACGACGCCGATAGCGGGACGTTCTATCGCTGCATGTCGCTGCGGCATCCGGAGCGGTCGGTGTCCAGGATCGTTCCGAAATCCTCGCTGATCGAGCATCCGCCACTGATCGAGCTTTCCAAGCGCCATTTCGCACACAACCCGGTGCGAATGCCGGAGGTTCGGCCCGATACGCTCCCCGGGCATCGCGAACGGCGGGTTATCGTCACGACGATGAAGAACGAAGGCCCCTTCATCCTCGAATGGATCGCCTATCATCGTGCCGTCGGGTTCGACGACTTCCTCGTCTACACGAATGATTGCAGCGACGGCACCGACCGGATGCTCGACCTCCTGCAGACGCGCGGCATCGTGCAGCATCGGGATAATCCTTATTGTCAAAGCGGGCTTAAGCCGCAGCACGCGGCCCTACAGGCGGCCGACGGGGAGGCCGTCGTCAAGGACGCAACCTGGGTCGTCTGCATGGATGTCGATGAATACGTCAATGTCAGGACCGGGGCCGGTACGCTCGACGATCTCTTCGCGACGGTTCCGGATGCCAACATGATCTCGATGACCTGGCGGCTTTTCGGCAATTCCGACGTCCACGAGTTCCAGGACCGTTTCGTGACCGAGCAGTTCACCCGCTGCGCGCCGGAATTCGTCCGCAAGCCGCACCAGGCCTGGGGCTTCAAGACGCTCTACAAGAACATCGGTCTTTACAAGAAGCTGGGCGTGCACCGGCCGAAGGGCCTGAACCCGCAGCTCTGGCAGCACATTAACTGGGTGAACGGATCCGGAAAGCCTTTGCCGCGCGAGATGTACCGCAACGCGTGGCGATCGACGACGGAGACCTATGGCTACGACCTCGTGTCGCTCAACCACTATGCCGTGCGCTCGGCCGAGAGTTTCCTTGTCAAACGCGACCGCGGGCGCGTCAACCACGTCGACCGGGACCAAGGCCTGGCCTACTGGTTCCGCATGAACCACAACGTCGAGGACGACCTGTCGATCCAACGCGTACTGCCGGCCGCAAAGGCCGAGTTCGACCGCCTGATCGCCGACGAGGAGATCGCGGCCATGCACGCCCATTGCGTGAAGATGCACCGCGCGAAGATCGAAGAGCTTAGGGCGACGACGACCTATTCCAGTTTCTACGCCGACCTCACCGGCCCGCGCCTCGAAAAGCTGTCACGGCTCCTGCCGCATTTCGGCTCCAACGTCTTCCTCGCCGGGCCGGAAGCGATCCCCGACACGGTCCTGGAGCGCGACCCCGACGAGGATTTCTTCTTCACGGTCGAGCAGAGGAAAACCGCGCACTGACAGGGGCGCAAGGACTGGGCGAGGGAGAGGGATGAGGCGCATCCGCCGCTGCCCGCACCCATCATATGACAGCAGACGCCATGTGCGCGCCGTCTTCGCGGCTTGCCAACACCGGTCCGCCGAACTATCCACACAAGGAAGACAGGGCTTTCTCGGCGCCAAATCCAGTCGCCCCACGGTGACCATGCGGCCCAAGTCCGTCAGGCCTCGTAGCTCAGGGGATAGAGCGACCGCCTCCTAAGCGGTAGGTCATAGGTTCGAATCCTATCGGGGCCGCCACCTTTCTTGGCCATCGCCGCAAGGCTCTGCTAGGCTTTGCTCCGGGAGGTGCACGGCCATGCGCAAGCTACAGGTTCAGGGGGTCCACCACATCACGCTGATGGGGGCCGACCGCCAGACGTCGATCGACTTCTGGGAGGGGCTGCTCGGGATGCCTTTCGTCTTCGATCAACCGAACCTCGACAATCCCGGCGAGGGGCATCTCTATTTCGACCCCGGCGACGGGCGACTCATCACCGTATTCACAAACGAGGATCGGGCGGCCGATCCGAAGCCGAAACGCCCGGTGGCGGGAGAGGTGCATCACCTCGCGCTGTCCGTTTCGAGGGCGGTCTTTTCGCAGACGGTCCAGCGGCTCGACGAGCGCGGGATCAGCCATTCCGGGGTCAAGGATCGCGGCTTCATGGATTCGATCTATTTCCGCGATCCGATGGGATTCCTGATCGAACTGGCGAGCTACCGGTTCGACCCGCCCTTCGGATCGAGCCATGCCGACGTCCTTTTCGAGGCGCATCTGATCCGGGTCGAACGCGGCGATTATGCCATCGCCGAGGTCCATGTCGCGGACGCCATCGAGCGGCTGATCGCCCGGGGGCAGCGGTCGTTGTCCGAGGATCGTGGCCCGAAGGATCCCTACCGGGGCTGACCATGATCGCGCTCTGGCAGTATGACCCGCGCCGACATAGTCTGCGGCGACAGGATCGGCGGGCACGGGGCGATGAGAGCAGCAGAGCGGCGGATCGGGGTTCTGGATTTGGCGCGCGGCCTCGCGCTTGTCGCGATGGCGAGCTTTCACCTGACCTACGACCTTCAGTTGTTCGGCTTTTTGCCGCACGGGACGATTGCGACCTGGCCGCTTTGGCTCTATGCCCGATTGATCGCGGGCAGTTTCATTTTCCTCGCCGGCGTCGGTCTTTGGCTTGGCCACGGCCGGGGCATCCGCTGGGGCCCGTTCTGGCGGCGTTTCGCCAGGATCGCGGCGGGCGCCATGCTGGTGACGGTGGCGACTTTCCTTGTAGATCGAAGCTCTTACGTTTTTTTCGGGATACTGCATTCCATCGCCGTCTCAAGCCTGATCGGGCTTGCCTTCCTGCGCGTCCCCGCTGCCTTGACGGCGCTGGCCGGCTGCCTGGCGATCATCGCCCCGCATGTCCTGACCAGCGGGGCGTTCGACGCTGCCCTGCTCGGCTGGCTGGGGCTGGCGAGCTACGGTATCCGTTCGGTGGATTTCGAGCCGACCTTTCCGTGGGTCGCACCGTTCCTCTTCGGCATTGCCGCGGCGAAGGTGGCCGGGCGGCGCGGGCTTTGGGGATCACTGCGGGCCTTGCGGCCGAAAGGGCCGGCTTTCCCGGTCCTGGCATGGGCAGGCCGCCACAGCCTGCCGATCTATCTTCTGCATCAGCCGATTCTCTTCGGCCTTGTCTGGGCGGCGGCACGCCTGAACGCCGCCTGACCAGGCGGTTCAGCTGTAATCGACCGCCCGGTCGCCGCTGGCGTCCTTCACTCGCGTCGGCAGGCCGATGCGGTTCAGAAGGCTGATGAAGGGTTTGGGGTCGAGATCCTCGACATTGACCATGCGACCGACATCCCATGCCCCCTTCGCGATCAGGATCGCGGCGGCGACTGGCGGCACCCCGGCGGTGTAGGAGATGCCTTGCGAGCCCACCTCCTCATACGCCTCCTTGTGGTCGGCGACGTTGTAGATGAAGACCTCGGCCGGTTTGCCGTCCTTCGTGCCCTTCACCAGATCGCCGATGCAGGTCTTGCCGGTATAGCCGGGGGCGAGGCTTGCCGGATCGGGCAGCACGGCCTTGACCACCTTCAGCGGCACGACCTCCAGCCCCTCCGCCGTCATCACGGGCTGTTCCGACAGCAGGCCGATGGATTTCAGTACCGTGAAGACGTTGATGTAGTGATCGCCGAAGCCCATCCAGAAGCGTACGTCGGCATGCGGATAGCGATTGGCCAGCGAATGCACCTCGTCATGGCCCGACATATAGGCCTTCTGCTTGCCGACGACGGGCAGGTACCATTCGCGGCCGACCTCGAACATCTTGTTCTCGCGCCACTCGCCGCCCTGCCAGGAATAGACCGTGCCGGTGAACTCGCGGAAATTGATCTCCGGGTCGAAGTTGGTCGCGAAATACTTGCCATGCGACCCGGCATTGATATCGACGATGTCGATTTCGCTGATCGTGTCGAGGAATTGATCCTCGGCCAGCCGGGCATAGGCGTTCACGACGCCGGGGTCGAAGCCGACGCCAAGAATCGCGGTCACGCCCGCCTTCTCGCAGGCCTCGCGCTTCTTCCATTCGTAGTTCGCGTACCAGGGCGGGGTTTCGCAGACCTTGTCGGGTTCCTCATGGATCGCGGTGTCCATATAGGCCACGCCCGTGGCGATGCAGGCGTCCAGCACCGACATGTTCACATAGGGCGTGCCGACGTTGATCACGATCTGGCTGCCGGTTGCGCGGATCAGGTCCGCGACCGCGCCGGTGTCCTTGGCATCCAGCGCATGCGCCTCGAACCTGCCCGCGACCTTCATCGCGCCTTTCTCGTGAACGCTCGCGATGATCTCGTCGCATTTCGATTTCGTCCGGCTGGCGATATGCAGATCGCCCAGCACGTCGTTGTGCTGCGCGCATTTGTGCGCCACGACCTGCGCGACGCCGCCGGCGCCGACGATGAGCACGTTCTTTTTCACTTCGGCTGTCTCCTTATTCTCAGGACAGGGGAAGGGGAGCGTGTAACACGCTCACGACAGGCTCGAGGAATAGTCCTCGTAGCCAAATTCACGGACAACGCGGATGGAGCCGTCAAGATCCCTGATGGCGATGGCGGGCATGTTGACGCCGTTGAACCAGTTCTTCTTGACCATCGTGTATCCGGCGGCATCGGCAACCGAGATGCGGTCGCCGACACTCAGCGGACGCTCGAAGCGCGCATCTCCGAAGATGTCGCCGGCAAGGCAGGACTTTCCGCAGATCTGGTACTCGTGCGCACCGCTTTGCGGCAGCTTCGCCTTTTCGCGGTAGATCAGCAGGTCGAGCATGTGCGCCTCGATCGAGCTGTCGACGATGGCGAGGTCCTTGCCGTTGTTCAGAAGATCGAGCACGCTGACCTCCAACGAGGTCGAATTGGTGATCGCCGCCTCGCCCGGTTCCAGATAGACCTGCACGCCGAACTTTTCGGAGAACGCCTTCAGCCGCGCGGCCAGATCGTCGACCGGGTAGCCCTCGCCGGTGAAGTGGATGCCGCCGCCGAGGCTAACCCATGTCACCTTCTCCAGAAGCGGTGCGAATTCGGCCTCGATCCGGCCAAGCTGCTGGTCGAAGAGGTCGAAGTCGCGGTTCTCGCAATTGTAATGGATCATGAAGCCGGAGATGCGGTCGATCACCTCCGCGATCTTCGCGGCGTCCCATTCGCCGAGGCGCGAGAAAGGCCGGGCGGGGTCGGCGAGATCGAAGCCGGAGGTCGAGAAGCGCGGGTTCAGCCGCAGGCCGCGCTGGATAGAGGCTGACTGGTTGTCGAAGCGTTCGAGCTGGCCGATGGAGTTGAAGATGATCTTGTCGGCGTAGGACACCGCCTCGGCGATCTCGTGATCGGCCCAGGCGACGGAATAGGCGTGGGTTTCCTTGCCGAACTTCTCGCGGCCGAGGCGCAGTTCATAGAGCGAGGAGGAGGTCGTGCCGTCCATGTGGTCGCGCATCAGGTCGAAGGCCGACCAGGTGGCGAAGCACTTAAGCGCAAGCAGGGCCTTGGCGCCGGATCCGGCGCGGAGCCGGTCAATAACGTCCATGTTGCGAAGCAACTTCGCCGCGTCGATGAGATAGAAGGGTGTCTGGATCATCGGGCGCCCCCCACCGGCAAAACGAGGCGTCGGTATAGAGGCCGGACCCCTCCGACGCAAGGCCGGTCAGAGCATCCGGATCGCATCCTTGTCGACCGAAAGCATGTAGCCGCGCCGGGCGATGTTCTTGACCAGAAGCTCTGCCACCATCTGGTTGCCGAGCGCGTCGCGCAGCCGTTTGATCCGCATGGCGCCCGACGCCTCGTCGCAATCGGCGGCGTTCTTGCCCGAGATCACCGACTCGATCTCAGCCCCCGAAAGGATGTCATCGTCCATCCGCGCCTCGGCAAGGACGGAGAGCGTCTCGATCGCGGCGGCGGTCAGCTTGAACTCCATGTTGTTCAGCACCACGGCATTCTCGGCCCGGCTGATGAGGAGGGAGGAGACCTGGATTCCCTGACGCTCGATCTCGCCCATGCGCTTGTTGAGCGCGACGATCATCACGAGGAAGACGAGCGCGGCGATCAGCAGCGCCGTCGAGAAAACGAGAAGCACGAAGATGACCATGCGGTAGCTGGTCAGAACCTCGGAAAAGGTGGTTCCGGACTGGGCGAGGATTTCCAGAAGCTTGATCTGGTCACCGGTCGTCAGCGCGTCGTTCTCGATGAAGATGCGCTCGACGCGGGCGTTGAAGGCATTGGCGTCCGGCAGCGAGAGGAAGAGCAGGATCGCGGCAAGCGCGAGGATCGCGACGATGGCGGCGATGCCCCAGAGGACGACGCGGTTGCCGGCGCGCAAGGCCTCGGTCGTGAGGGAAGTCGGTTCGGCCACGTCTGTCGTCCCGGTGCGGTTATCCGCCGCCAAGGATGGAGACAATGGCCAGAAGCGTCCAGCCCTGCTTTGCGAGGCGGGGCTTGAGGGCGGCGGCGGCGGCCTCTTTCGAGGCGCAGGCGCTGTCGGGAAGCTCGACCGTGCCGAAGTCGAGCTTCAAGGGGTTGTCGCGCTTGGCCTTGTATTCGACACGGCAAGCCGCGTCGGCGGTGCCGGCGGCGAGTGCGGCGACAAGCGCCAGGAGGGGGAGGGTGATGCGTTTCATGGTGCAGCCACCCTGCGGCGCGCGGTGCGGCTAGGCAATAACAAAGGCGGTGTGGCAGGGCGTTATCGCATAGCCGGGCGGGGTTATTGCTTGCGGAGGACCGGCGGCGGCAGGGTCGGGTCATGAGATTGGCGGGCCAGTACCCGCACGTTCATCCGAAGAGGAGACGCAGAATGAAAAGCCGCATCATTGCCACCGTGACCGCTGCCGCCCTTGCCCTGACGACCGCCATGGCCTCGCCCGTCGAGGCCGCCGACCGCGACAAGAAAGTGCTGACGTTGCTGTTGGGGGCGGCCGCGGTCGGGCTCCTGATCAACGAGGCGAACAAGAACAAGAAGCGCAAGGCCGCGCCGGTGACGCAAGCGCACGACAATTACCGTTACGGCTATGACTACGACGATCACGGCAAGAAGCGGCGCGATCATGACCGCCGCCGCCACGTGACGATCCCGCCGCAATGCGTCTTCTCGATCCGCGGGACGCGCGGCGAGCGAGAGGTCGTCTCGGGCCGCTGCATCGAGGAAGTCGGGTATGCCCGGCGGTTGCCGCAGAATTGCGCGTTCGACATCAACAGCGGCTGGGGCCCGCGCACCGTCTACGGCCTGCGTTGTCTTCAGGAGAACGGGTTCCGGATCGCCCGGGCGCACTGAACCGAGGTTCGAGCAGGCGGCGCGGCTTCCCCTAATCGCCCGCGCCGCGCCTTGGGGCGGGTGCCAAAGGCATCCGCCCTCTTTTTTGTTTACATGGAAATCCGGAAGAACGGCAATCTTGGGGTTGCCGGCCGTGCGGTTTCGCGCAAGGTGGCGCGATGACCACAGGACCTGATTTCAGTTTCGAACGCGCGGCGTTTGCCCGTGGGCAGGCGCGTGTCGCCGGAACCGACGAGGTCGGGCGGGGTCCGCTTTGCGGCCCGGTTGTGGCGGCGGCCGTGCGGCTCGACCCCGAGCGCATCCCTGCGGGGCTCGATGATTCCAAGAAGCTGTCAGTACGTCGGCGCGAAGCGCTCTGCGCAGAGATCCTCGCGGCGGCGGACGTGTCGGTCGCCGAAGCGAGCGTGGAAGAGATCGACAGGCTCAACATCCTGTACGCGAGCCATCTTGCCATGTGTCGCGCAGTGGCGGGGCTGGCGTTTCGGCCCGATCACGTTCTGGTCGATGGCAACCGCATTCCCCCCGGGCTGGGCATCGGTGCCGAAGCCGTTGTGAAGGGCGATGCGCGGTCGCTGTCGATCGCGGCGGCCTCCATCGTCGCCAAGGTGTGGCGTGATCGCATCATGGTGGATTTGGCGCAACAGCATCCCGGCTACGGCTGGGAAAGAAACGCCGGATATCCGACCATGGATCATCTGGAAGCGCTCCGAAATCTCGGTCCGACCCCTCATCATAGACGTTCGTTCAAGCCGGTCCACAACATCTTGTGCCAAGCAAAAACCATAAGCTCTTGATTCAAAAAAGAATTTGACGGCGAATCGCTCCTGACTCATCTTTGGGTCAACGAGAACGGCACAAATGCCGGGGATGAGGCAGCGATGACGAAGACCATGACGAAGGGGGCCACGGGGCTTCCGCTCAACCAGATTCTGTCCGGCGACTGTATCGAAGTGATGCGCTCGCTACCGGCTGAAAGCGTCGATCTGATCTTCGCCGACCCGCCCTACAACCTCCAGCTCAGGGGCGATCTGCACCGTCCGGACAATTCCAAGGTCGACGCGGTGGATGACGCCTGGGACCAGTTCGCGAGCTTCGGTGCCTATGACACGTTCACCCGCGACTGGCTTTCGGCCGCGCACCGGCTTTTGAAGCCGAACGGCGCGATCTGGGTCATCGGCTCCTACCATAATGTCTTCCGCATGGGGGCGGAGTTGCAGAACCAGGGGTTCTGGATCCTCAACGACGTGGTCTGGCGGAAGTCGAACCCGATGCCGAATTTCCGCGGCAAGCGTTTCACCAATGCGCATGAGACTCTGATCTGGGCGTCGAAGTCCGAAGGCGGCAAGTACACGTTCAACTACGAGGCGCTGAAGGCCCTGAACGACGGCGTGCAGATGCGTTCTGACTGGGTCATCCCGCTTTGCACCGGGCATGAGCGGCTGAAGGACGAGGCCGGCGACAAGGCGCATCCGACGCAGAAGCCAGAGGCCCTTCTGCACCGGGTGCTGGTCGGCACGACCAATCCGGGCGACGTGGTGCTCGATCCGTTCTTCGGCACGGGCACGACCGGTGCCGTCGCCAAGATGCTGGGACGCGAATTCATCGGGATCGAGCGCGAGGCCGCCTATCGTGACGCCGCCGCGAAGCGCATCGACAAGGTCCGCAAGTTTGACCGCGCGGCGCTGGAGACGACGACGTCGAAGCGCGCCGAACCGCGTGTGCCGTTCGGGCAGGTCGTGGAGCGCGGCATGCTGAGGCCGGGCGAAGAGCTTTATTCGATCGGCAACCGTTTCAAGGCCAAGGTCCGCGCCGACGGCACGTTGATCGGGAATGACGTCAAGGGCTCCATTCACCAGGTCGGCGCCCATCTGGAAGGCGCGCCGTCCTGCAACGGCTGGACCTACTGGCATTTCAAGCGCGACGGGAAGCTCGTCTCCATCGACATCCTGCGCCAGCAGATCCGCGCCGAAATGGATGAAGGCCGCCCGAACTGACCCAAGTTTACCGCCGGTGCCTGTGGCCTAACCACGGCACGAACTTCCCCCGCCGGATTGCACCCCCGGCGGGGATTTTTTTATTGGCGGTGGCGTTGAGGTGGGCCAGGCAGAGCTAACTCGCCCCCTTCGGCATCGGCAGATTGCCGGTGTTGTAGTCGCGCCAGTCGGTGATGTCGGGATAATATGCCTTCCGCCACGCGCGCACGCGGGGGTTCATCCGCCGCCGCCAGAGCGGCGGGATCATGGCGAGCGCGGTCATGGCGGGATACCCGAAGGGCAGTTGCGGGGCCTCGTCCGCCGAGTAGGTCTGAAGAAGCGGGAAGCGCCTGTCGGGCTTGTAGTGGTGGTCCGAATGACGCTGGAGGTTGATGAGCATCCAGTTCGTCACCTTGTGGTCGGCGTTCCACGAATGACGGGGCAGGACATGCTCGTACTTCCCGCCGCCAAGGTGGCGGCGTGTCAGCCCGTAATGCTCGACGTAATTCACAAGCTCCAGCTGCCAGATCGCGACGAAAGCCTGCCAGACGAACAGCCCGAGCCCGACCCAGCCGCCAAGCGCCAGGGCGAGCCCGAGCGCCGCGAGCTGAAGCGCCGCGTAGCGCCAGAACGGGTTCGAGGCGTGCCGGGGCGCGCGTCCGGCGCGGGCGAGCAGCTGCCGCTCCGCCCGCCAAGCGGAGCCGGGGCCTTCGGTGAGGACACGGAAGAACGCCCGGTGGAAGCCTTCGTTGTAGCGGGCCGTCACCGCATCGCGGGGGGTGCCGACATAGCGGTGATGCACAAGAAGGTGCTCGGTGCGGAAGTGGCTGTAAAGCACGGTTGCGAGCAAAAGGTCACCAAGCCAGCGTTCGACACGGTTCTTCTGGTGCATCAACTCGTGCGAATAGGTGATCCCGACGGAGCCGGAAATGACACCGACGCCGAAGAAGAGCACGATCTTTTCCCAGGCGGCGAGGTGATTAGTATGGGTCACATACCAGATCAGGCCGTAAAGCGTGACCGCCTGGATCGGGAACCAGATCAGGGTGATCAGCCGATACCAGAAAAGGCCGCGCTCTGGCGTGCCGGTATCGGGATTGTCGTGGTTGAGACCGAGGATGGCGTCGAGGATTGTCGTTATCACCCAGCCGTAGATCGGCAAGAGCCAGACCGTCCATCCGCCCTGAAGCGCACCGATAACGGCGAGCGGGACCAGTGCCAGCGACAGCCAGAACGGCAGCGCCGCGCCAATGCGGGAGAAGGGGGCCGACTCTGGCATAGCATAATCCGGAACGTCGATTGCCGCCGAAGTCTAGCCCCGCCGCCGCGCGGGCTCAATCGTCGGGGAACGTCGCCGCCGCCACGTCATAGACCTTGCGCATGAGCGTCGGCAGGTCAGACGGGCGGAAATCCCCGCGCGGAAGGAAGATGCCGGATCCGGGCAACGGGGTGGCGGGCAGTTCCGCCGTCATGACCGAGAGAATAAGATGGAAATGCGTGAATGTGTGGCGCACATCGCCGGGCACGCTTTGCCAGTCCGCGTCGGCCGGCGGCGTGTGGGCTGGCGGTTCCACGGCCCATGCGGTGCCGGGCCAGCCCAGCATGCCGCCGAGAAGCCCCCGCTCGGGCCGGCGTTCTAGGAGGACGGCGCCATCTGCCCGCCGGCCGACATAGGCGATGCCGTGCCGGACGGGTTTGACCTTTTTCGGGGCCTTGCGAGGCAGGTCCACGGCGATACCTTGCCTCACGGCCTTGCAGGTGGGGCGCAGCGGGCAGAGGCCGCAGGCCGGATTTCTCGGGGTGCAGATCGTGGCGCCGAGATCCATCATCGCCTGAGCGTGGTCGCCCGGTCGTCCGGCCGGCGTCAGCCGGGCGGCAAGAGCCGTCAGTTCGGGCTTGGCGGCGGGGAGTTCCGTCTCGACCGCGAAAAGCCGGGCGACGACGCGTTCGACGTTGCCGTCGACGACCGTCGCCGGTTCGCCATGGGCGATCGCCGCGATCGCGGCGGCGGTGTAGGGGCCGACACCGGGCAGCGCCAAAAGCCCCTCGCGACCGTCCGGAAAGCGCCCGCCGTGGTCTGCCACGACCGCCCGGGCGCATTTCAGAAGGTTGCGGGCGCGGGCGTAATAGCCGAGCCCCGCCCATTCGGCCATCACTTCGCCGTCTTCGGCCGCCGCCAGCGCGCGGACATCCGGCCAGCGCTCCGTGAAGCGGCGGAAATAGTCGCGGACGGCGGCGACCGTGGTCTGTTGCAACATGATTTCAGAGAGCCAGACCCGATAGGGGTCGGGTCTAACACCGGCACGCCGCTCATCCGGCCCTACGCGCCACGGCAGGACCCGGGCGTACCGATCGTACCAGTCGAGAAGGGCCGGGCCGATTTCATCGTCACGCAATCTTTATGTCTCCGTCATCCGCAATCCGGTGGGCAAGCTCCCTCTGCCCGCATAAGATAGAGGGTGAGACGGGAAAGGACAGGGATGAGCGTCACGCCATCTGAACCGAAACGCCGCAGGCGTGGATTCGAGCCCGCGGCGGGTCTTCTGAAAGACCGCATTCGCGAAGCCGGCGAATCGCGCGGCTTCGCGGTGGCGCGGCTTCTGACCCATTGGGCCGAGGTTGTGGGTGACGACATCGCCGCGATGGCCCGCCCTGTGAAGGTCGGGTATGGCCGCGAAGGCTTCGGGGCGACGCTGACGCTTCTGACCACCGGCGCAGCGGCGCCCGTCCTTCAGATGCAGTTGCCGAAGATCCGCGACAAGGTGAATGCCTGCTACGGCTATAACGCCATATCGCGGGTGGTGATCACCCAGACGGCGCCGGTGGGCTTTGCCGAAGGGCAGGTGGCCTTTGCGCCGGCCCCGCGCGCCGCTCCGCCCGCGCCCGATCCCGTAATCCGTCGCCAGGCCGAAACGTTGTCCGGCGAGGTGCAGGACGAGGCGCTGAGGCGGGCGCTTGAAGCTTTGGGCGAAAAGGTCTTATCTCGCCCCGGACCGAAGAAAGGCTGACCTCATGTCGAAGACGTTTTTCATTGCCGGCGCGGTCGCGCTGGTTGCCGCCGGCGGCGCGTTCTGGATGAGCCGCAGCGGGCCAGCCCTGCCGCCGGCCCTGTCGGTCGCGGCAGAGGCGCAGGAAGCCACCGCATCGTCGGAGGCGGCGCTGGTTCCCGACATGGTGATGGGCCAGGCCGAGGCTCCGGTCGAGGTGATCGAATATGCCTCCTTCACCTGCCCGCATTGCGCGCATTTCCACGATACGGTGCTTGACGATCTGAAGAAGAACTACATCGACACCGGCAAGGTCCGCTTCGTCTACCGCGAGGTCTATTTCGACAAGTTCGGGCTCTGGGCCGGGATGGTGGCGCGCTGCGGCGGGCCCGAGAAGTATTTCGGCATTTCCGACATGCTCTACGACACGCAGAAGGACTGGCTCGCCCCTGGCGAGGCAGCCGGGATCGCCGACAACCTGCGCAAGATCGGGCTCAAGGCCGGGCTGGATGCGGACAAGGTCGATGCCTGCATGAAGGACAACGACATGGCCAAGGCGATGGTCGCGACCTATCAGGCCAACGCCACGAAGGACGAGATCAACTCGACCCCGTCCTTCGTGATCGACGGGCAGAAGTACTCCAACATGTCCTACGAGGATTTCGCCAAGATCCTCGACGAGAAGCTGGCGAACTGAGCTGATGACACCACTAGCCGGGTTGAAGGTCGTCGAACTGGCGCGCATTCTGGCTGGCCCCTGGGCTGGCCAGACGCTTGCCGATCTCGGGGCAGAAGTGATCAAGGTCGAGGCGCCCGAAGGCGACGACACCCGGCGCTGGGGGCCGCCCTTCATCGAACGGGAGGGCGACAGGTCCGCTGCCTATTTCCATTCCTGCAATCGCGGCAAGAAGTCGGTGACGGCCGATTTCCGGACCGAAGAAGGGCAGGCCTTCGTCCGCGACCTCGTGAAGGATGCAGACATCCTCATTGAAAACTTCAAGGTCGGCGGGTTGGCGAAATACGGGCTTGATTACCAGAGCCTGCGCAAGGTGAACCCGCGGCTGATCTACTGCTCGATCACCGGCTTCGGCCAGACCGGGCCTTACGCCCACCGGGCAGGATACGATTACATCATTCAAGGCATGTCGGGCCTGATGAGCGTGACGGGCGAACCGAACGGCCAGCCGCAGAAGGTGGGTGTCGCGGTCACGGACATCTTCACCGGCGTCTATGCGACGACCGCGATCCTTGCTGCGGTGCATCAGCGGGGCGTCACGGGTGAAGGGCAGCATGTCGACATGGCGCTTTTCGACGTGGCGACAAGCGTGATGGCCAACCAGGCGATGAACTACCTCGCCTCCGGCATCGCCCCGATGCGGATGGGGAATGCGCATCCGAATATCGTGCCCTATTCGGTCTTCGATTGCGCCGACGGCTGGATCATCATCGCGACGGGGAACGACGGGCAATATCGCCGCCTTTGCATGGTGCTGGGATTGGAGGCACTGGCCGAGGCGCCGGACTATCTGACCAATGCCGACCGGATCGCCAACCGGGCCGCGCTGGCCGAGACGATCACGTCGAAGACGCGGACATGGAGCAAGTCCGACCTTCTCGCCGCCTGCGAGGCCGAGGGTGTGCCCGCCGGGCCGATCAACGACATGGGCGAGGTCTTCGCCGATCCGCAGATCGTCGCACGCGGGATGCGTGTGGAACTGGACGGCGTGCCGGGCGTGCGGTCGCCTTTCACGTTCTCGGGCGCCGACCTCGCCTTGACCCGGCCGTCGCCGAAGCTCGGCGGGGACAACGCCGGATAGGGCGGTTTACAAGCCGAGTTCGGAAAGCGCCGCGTCGAGCGGTTCCCAGTCGTCAAGCTCCAGCCGAACCGGGACGCTCAACACCTTCGGCCGGAAGTCCTGCGGCAGGCGTACCGCGTCTTTCTCGGTCGTGACGAGTTGCGCGCCTATGCTCTCGGCCTCGGTTTCGAGCCGCCGCAAGAGCGCGGGCGACAGGGGTTGATGGTCGTCCAATGCCACCGTGCGCAAGACATCGGCCCCGAGGTCGCGAAGCGTCGCGAAGAACTTTTCCGGATGGCCGATGCCGGCGAAGGCAAGAACCTTGAGACCCGGCCAGTCCATGCCAGTCGGCAGCGGGACGAGAGCGCCCCGAAGACGCGGCACCGCAAGCCCGGACGGCGAGGACCGGGTGAACTCCTCCTGCGCCGATGTCGAGCCTATGGTCAGAAGGAAATCCGCGCGCGCGAGGCCGGTTTCGACCGGCTCGCGCAAGGGGCCTGCCGGCAGGCAGCGCCCGTTGCCAAAACCGCGCGCCGCATCGACGACCACGATGGAAAGATCCTTCGCCAGGGCCGGGTTCTGGAAACCGTCGTCGAGCAGGATCACCGTCGCCCCGGCCGCAACGGCCGCCCGGGCCCCTGCCGCACGGTCGCGGGCGATCCAGGTGGGCGTGAAACCGGCGAGCAGAAGCGGTTCATCCCCGACATCGCCCGCCTCGTGCCGGCGTTCGTCGACGCGCGTCGGGCCCGGAAGGGTTCCGCCATGGCCGCGGCTGACGACATGCGCAGTGACCCCGCGTGCGGCGAGCCGTTGGGCAAGGGCGATGACCGTCGGGGTCTTGCCGGTGCCGCCGGCATTCAGGTTGCCGACGCAGATGACCGGAACGCCGGCGCGATATCCCGGGCCGGACGCCACCCGACGGGCCGTGGCATGTGCGTAGAGCCGGCCCAGCGGGGCAAGCAGACGGGCCCGCCAATCCGGCCGGTCGGGAGCGGTGTACCAGAAGCGCGGCGGACGAAGAGCCATCAGGCGGCCGCCTGTCCGGACCGGGCGCGGAGGGTCGAGAGCACGACCTCTGCCACCCGCTCCGTGACCTCGGCGCCGCCGGACGAAGCCGCCCAGGCGTTGTGGGCGAGGGTCGCCGCCTTGTCGGGCGCGATAAGGTCGGCAACCGCGTCGGCGAGCGCGGCCGGAGTCGGGACGAGCCGCGCCGCTCGGGCCTCGGTCAGCCGTGCATAGGCGTCGGGATAGGGGCCGGGATGCGGTCCGTGCAGGATGGCCGATCCGAGCGCGGCCGGTTCGAACGGGCTGCGCCCGCCGCCGCCGGGCGCCAACGTGCCGCCCATGAACGTGACGGGCGAAAGCCGGTACCAGAGGCCCAGCTCGCTTTCCCCGTCAGCGAGGAAGACCTGAACCTCCGGCTCCGGCTCCTCGTCGCGGGAGCGCAGGGCGACCGTCCAGCCATCCCGGGTGATCCGGTCCGCAAGGTCGGACGCGCGCGCGGGATCGGTCGGAACGAGGATCAGGAGCATCCGGTGGGCCAGCTGCATCGCGTGGGCCTGGGCGGCGAGCACCGCCTCCTCCTCGGCCGCCGGACATGCGACGGCGAGCCAGACCGGCCTTGTCTGCAAGAGTTCCGCAAGCGCGGCGCGCTCGGCCTCGTTCCCCGGCAGCGGCTCGGTAGTCTCCTCGATCCTGCCCGCGACGTCGACCTGCAACAGCCGGCCCCCGATGTCCCTTAGCCGGGTCGCGGTTTCAGGATCCTGGGCGAGGATGCGGTCGAACCGCGCGAGAAGCGATCCGGCCATGCCGCGCCGCCAGCGCCAGTGCGCGGCGGCGCCCGGCGTCATCCGAATGTCGGCGAGGATGAGCGGGATCTGCCGATCATGCGTTTCGGCGATCAGCGCGGGCGGCAGGCTCGCCCCGGCGAGGAGGGCAAGATCGGGGCGCCAGTGATCGAGGAAGTCTCGCAGTGCCGGCAACCGGTCAGGCGGCAGCACATCCGCCAACGTGCCGGCGGGGAAACCCGCAGTGTTCGGCGCTTCCGACCCTTCCGCGGTAATCAGGAACCGGAGGTCGGGACGTTCCCGCCCAAGCTGGCGGGCGAGTTGTGCCAGGCTCCGCAGCACGGCACCTTCGCCGAGATGCAGCCATACCAGAACGCCCTCGCTCCGGTCCGCACGTGCGGGAACAGGCTCTGACCCGCCCCGCGCGGCAGCCATGAGATAGAGTGCAAGACCGAGCGACCGTCCCATCGCCGCGACAGCTCAGGACCCGAGTTCCTCGGTCGGCCCGGCTTCGGTCTCTTCGTCCCTGAGCCGGTGGATATGGGCGATGAAATAACGGGTATGGGCGTCGTCGACCGTCCGCTGCGCTTCGGATTTCCATGCGTCGTAGGCGGATTGGTAGTCCGGAAAGATGCCGACGACATGGATGTTCGTCGGATCCTTGAAAACGCTCTTTGTCGGGTCTGTCAGTTCTCCGCCAAAAACGAGGTGCAGGCGCTGGGTCATGGGGCTCTCCGAGATGTCTCCGACGGCTCGCGCCTACCCTATGCGATGGGGCAGGGCGCCTCAAGGCAGCGTCGCCCGCTTTCGAAGGGCCGCTCGATTGACGTGGATCAATCCGCGGGCATTGACCCCATGTCTTTATCTCCGGGAAGACCGGTGAAAGGCGCGCTATGTCGAAAGAAAATTCGGTTGTAGGGTCGTGGCCCCTTTGGGTCGCGCTCATCGCGGTCGCCGCCAGTCTTTTGCTGCGTCTCTACGGCCTCGACCTCAGGTCGATCAGTCATCCCGAAGTCTATGTCCCGGGTATTCCCCTTCCTCCCGATATCTCGGTGCCGCCGGCGCGACTGACCTTCGGCGACGTGGTGTGGATGCATTTTCATGACGAGCCACATCCGATGGGCTGGTATGTCGCGATGTTCGGCTGGACCCGGATCGCCGGCGTATCGGAATGGGCGCTTCGCTTTCCCAGTGCGGTACTTGGCGCGGCGACGGTCTGGGTCGCCTTCATCGTCGGGCGGCGGGCTTATGGACCCGGTGCGGGGGCGTTGGCTGCGGTGCTGCTTGCGCTCCACGGTTTTCACCTTTTCTGGAGCCAGGTGGCGCGGATGTATGTCGCCGGAGCGCTCTGGGGGCTTGTCTCCTCCGCCCTGCTTCTCGCATTCGTCTATGGCCTGCGGAGGCGAGGCTGGATCGGTGCCGGCTATGTGGCCAGCCTGGTCGCCGGGGCACAGACGATCGAGTTCATGTGGCCGGTCATCGGCATGCAGATCGTCTGGGCGGTACTGGTGTTGCCTCAGGCGGCATCTTTCCGCGCGTCCGACATCTTCCGCTGCCGGTTCGCAGGCGCGCATCCTGCGATACAGTTGCAGGCGGTGGCCGTCATGCTCTCCGCGCCGGAACTCCTGCATTCGGCCTATCGGATGCGGCCAGGTGCGGTCGAAGAACAGGGATTACCCTTCCTGGCCGAGTATGCGTCGTTCGGGTTTCTCTTCGGACATGATTTCGCGGCCATCCCGACACCGGTGATCCCTGTCGCGGCTGCGGCTGCGCTATTGGTGATTGCAGTCGGATTTCTCGTCTGGGCGATGCGGGTTCCGGCGGAATGTCCGCGACCTGCGCCCGTCGGGAACGACCTTCCCCGCTGGCTACCTATCGTCATTGCCGTCGGCATGACGGCCCTCATGGTGTGGCTGGCGCTGATCGCGCATCGCCGAAACGCAGCGCTTCTGGTCCTGAGCGCGGGGCCGGTTCTTGCCCTGACGCTTCCCGCGTTGGCCGGCGCCGTTCAGGCCGGATTGGGCCGCTGGCCAAAGGTCGAGGCGTGGCGGAGTCGGGTTGCCGGGCCGCGCCTCCTGATCTGGTTGCTTGGCGTCGCGGCGCCCGTGATCCTCTTCATTCTTTCCGCCAAGGTGGCGATCCTCGCGACACGCGCCTTTCTGGTCTTCGTGCCGTTCCTGGTCATCCTTGTTGCCGGGGCCGCGGCCGGAATAGGCAGCCTGTGGCCGCGCCGGGCGGCGGTGGCGCTTCTACTAATCCTGTTCGCGGCGAGCGTTCCCTATTCCTTCAAAAAGCCTGGCAGTCCGCGCGATTACAAGACATTGGTCGCGGCGATGCAGGGTGACATGCGGGCGGACGATCTCGTCTTCGTCCTCGACAAGAGGTGGGAGGAGGCGCCGCTCTTCTATTACCTTCCGGACGCGCGTTACGTCACGACCGACTTTGCCGCGGCGCTTCTGCAAGACCCCTCGGCGCGGGTCTGGCTGGTGACTTGGCCCTCGCCATTCCACCCGGTGATCGACGACGAGAGGAGGAAGGCTCTTTCCGGCTACGAGAGGGTTGCGGAAGTGACGTCGCTGCGCGCCTCGGCCGAACTGTTCGTTCCACCGGCGAAGGAGTGAGCTTGAAATCGGCAGCCTGTCAAACGTCGGCAAGGGCGCCGCGCAGGTCGCGCCAGAGCGGCTCGGGCGCGGCGATGACGCCGGCGGCGAGCGGTTCGGGCGCATTGTAGCCGATGGCCCGGCCCGCCCTGTCGGTGACACGTGCCCCAGCCTGGCGGGCGATCAGGTCGCCGGCGGCGATGTCCCATTCCCAGGTCGGACGCAGGGTCAGCATCGCGTCGAACCGGCCCTCCGCGACAAGGCAGAGCCGCCAGGCCAGGGAGGCGCGGAATTCGCGGCGGAAGGGCGGTGGCCCGCCGGGCTTCCAATGTTCGGGCGCAAGGCTTGGCTTCGAGGTCAGGAGCGTGGCACCGCGAGACTTTGTGCGGGCCGATGCGCGGATCGGCCTGTCGTTGAGCGTCGCCACCCCATCCCTAGTCGCGGCATATAGCGCGTTTTTCATCGGCAGGTAGACGACGGCGGCCGTGATCTCTCCCGCCTCGGCGACGGCGAGCGAATGGGCAAAGCTCGTGTCGCCGTCGATGAAGGCCCGGGTGCCGTCGATGGGATCGACGATGAAGCTTCGCTGGTGGCCGAGGCGGGCGGGATCGTCGGGGGTTTCCTCCGACAGCCAGCCGTAGTCGGGCCGCGCCGCCCCGAGTTCCGCATGCAGCATCGCATTGACGGCGAGGTCCGCTTCGGTCACCGGGCCGGCACCGCCGGGCTTGTCCCAGATTTCCGGGCGCTGGCGCCAGAACCGCCGCGCGATCTCGCCCGCCGCTTTCGCGGCATCGGTCAGAAGTGCGAGGTCATTCGCCGGCAAGGGTGAGACCTTCGACGAGAAGCGAGGGCACGACGTGACTCAGATGCGCGCGGGCGTCATTTGCGGGCGTAATCCGCAAAAGCATGTCGCGGAGGTTGCCGGCGATCGTGCATTCGTTGACGGGATAGGAGATCTGGCCGTTTTCGATCCAGAAGCCGGAAGCGCCGCGCGAATAGTCGCCCGTGGTCGCGTTGATCGAAGAGCCAATCATTGAGGTAACGAGAAGGCCGGTCCCCATCTCTTCCAGAAGCTGTTCGCGGCTGTGGTCGCCTTGCGTCAGCGCGATGTTGGAAATGCTCGGCGAGGGCGGAGAGGACGTGCCGCGCGTCGCCGAGGCGGTAGACTTCAGCCCAAGCTTTCGCGCGGTGCCGAGGTCAAGCGTCCAGCCCTTGAGAATACCGTCCCGGACCACGTCGCGCGCTTCGGTCGCCAGCCCCTCGGCGTCGAATGGGCGGGAACCGGAGATGCGCGGGCGGTGCGGGTTCTCGTAGATCGAGAGGCCCGTCGGCAGCACCTGTTCGCCCATCGCGTCGCGAAGCCAGGAGGAGCCGCGCACGATGGCGCTGCCGTTGATCGCCGCAAGGAGGTGGCCGATGAGGCCGCTTGCGATACGCTCATCGAAGAGAACCGGGTAGGCGCCGGTTTTCGGCTTCCGCGCGCCGGCGCGCTCGGTGGCGCGGGTGCCGGCGAGGCGGCCGATTTCCTCTGCGGAGGGGAGGTCGGACTGATAGGTGCGGCTTTCCGCAGCCCAGTCGCGCTCCATCTTCAGGCCCTCGCCGGAAATCGCCACGGCTGAGATGGAGCGGGAGGTGCGACCGTACCCACCTGCAAACCCGTTCGACGCGGCCATGAAGATGCGACGGTTCGAATAGCTGGCCGAGGCCGACTGGCACTGGCTGACACCCGCGATGCCAAGCGCCGCCGCCTCGGCCCGGCGGGCGTCATCCTCGAGGTCCGCGGGGCCAGGTTCGGCCGCGTTGTCGGCAAGATCGAGAGCGGCGAGATCCCAGGCGCTGGCCAATTCGGATTTGTCCGCGAGGCCAAGGGTCGGATCTTCGGGCGCCTCGCGCGCCATCGCGACGGCCCGTTTGGCCATCTCGGCGATGGTACGGTCCGAGGTGTCGGAGGCTGAAACGCATGCCTGCCGCTTTCCGACAAGAACACGAAGACCGATCTCGATCCCCTCGGATCGCTCGGCCTGTTCCAGCGCCCCCGCGCGGACATCGACGGACACCGAGGTGCCATCCACCGCGATCGCGTCGGCCGCGCCGGCGCCGGCCTTCGTCGCGGCGGCAAGAAGCGCCTCGGTCAGCGGGGCGAGACGGTCGGTCATGCGGTCGGTCCTGATGCGATTGCGGTCGACTAGCACGTAGTCCGGCAACGGGCAGGGCGCAAGGGCGGCACGTGTGCGCTGCCCGTCGAACACGCAACACACACGAGGCGGAGATTTCCCCGCCTCGTCCTGAAGTGGCTGTCGGCGCGGCCTACTGGATCTGCTGGCCGTTGGCGAAGATGCTGCCGCCTTCCTTGAACTCGATCTTGGAGGTCAGTGTATCCTCGCCCGTAGGCACCGCGAAAAGGCCCATCATCATCCGCGCGCCCATCGCCTGATCCTCAGGCACGAAACCCATCGCGACGAGCTTGTCAATGAGGCCGTTGCCGCCGACGAGTTGCAGATCGACGGCCCCGATCGGCATCGGCATTCCGGCCGAGTTGTCAAAGGTCATCGCGCCGGTGCCGGTCAGTTCGGCGCCGACGGCAGACACCTTGACCTCGTCGATATTCAGCGACTCGACCTCGCCCGGCGGGGCGGCGGCGATGGTTTCGGCATCCTTCGGATCGAAGATGTTCACCAGCATCTTCGCGGCGCCCTTCACGTCGAGGATCAGCGTCGCCGGGTCGCGCGGGAGCTGGCTGGTCGGGTCGAACATCGACCAGAGGCCATCGGAAACCTCGAGGTCGACCAGCTTGACCAGAAGCCCGAAGGGCTGTGCCGCGTCATCTTTCGAGACTGGCAGCGTGAGGTCGAAAGCCGTTTGTGCCAGCGTCACGTCGATCGGCAGGGGAAAGGCCGACATCTGCATCGAGACTTTCGTGTCGTGCCCCTCGCCACCATAGGCAAGCCCGTCCTTCGACATCTCGAAATGCAGCGTGCCGCCGCCGCCCGTCGACTGGGCGTTCACCGTTTCCGTGCCGTCCGCGAAGTCCATCACGTAACCGCCGCCGCTATACCCGAACGTGCCGTCCATCGAGAGGCCGGCTTGCAGCGCCGCATTCATGTCGGCCATGTCGATCCCGTCCGGGAAGGACGCCGACGAGGTGCCGGAAAGCCCGGTGAGCGAACCTGAAGCCGAGAAGTTGCCCTGCCCTTCGGGGTCTTGGGCCGCGATGTTGAAATCAACCTTGTCGACCTTCATGTCCGAGGTGATCGCCCGGCCGCCTTCGCTGGCCATCCGGTAGCTGCCGGAATTGCCCGTCAGCGTCGCGTTGAGGGTCAGCGGCACATCGGCGCCGTCGACCTTCATCCCGTCGATGACGACCGACATTTCCGGCGCGGTGAAATCGTAGGTCGTATCCCCGGCGCTGCCCGAGACGATCATCGAAAGCCCGCTCTGGGTGATCTTCACGCCCATGTCGACGGTCTCGCCGGTTTCCGGCTTGGTCAGGAGCGCCACGGGGATATCGTTCGACATGGTCACTTCAACCCTGCCGTCTCCGAGCTCCTTCAAGCGGATTTCCCCGATGGTCGCCGAGAAGCTGCCTTCCGGTGTCTGTGTCGCGAAGACCGCGTCGGTGATCACCAGCGTGTCGCCATCCATGCCTTTCGAGCCGGCGGTTACCGACTGGCCGAGGTCGGCATAGTAGTCGGCCATGCCCTGCCACACCTCTTCGGCGGTCACATCGGCGTAAAGCGCCGTGGAGCCGAGCAGGAAGGCGGAAAGCGCGCCAGCGCCAAGACCTGTCCATTGTTTCATAATCAAGCCTGCCTTGTTTCCAAATGCGTGCCGCAGCATCCGCTGACCGACGAGGGCGGTCAAGGGCTGCCGGGGGATGGAATTCCTCCACCGGAAGCTGTTACAGGGGAGCAATCGGGCGTTTTCAAGGCGGTGGAGCATGATCCGGCTGGAGAAGGATGGCGGGCTGTGGCGGGCGGTGATCGCGCGCGAGGCCAAGGCGAATTCGCTGACCCGCGCCATGCTGACGGAATTGGCGGAGATCGCCGAGGCCGCGGGGCGCGAGGCGGCGCGGGCCCTGGTTCTGACCGGCGAGGGCAAGGTCTTTTCCGCGGGGGCCGATCTGGACGAGGCTCGGGCGGGGCTTGCCACCGATCCGGTCTGGGAACGGTTGTCGGGCACCATCGCGGGGTTGCCCTGCCTGACCATCGCGGCACTGAACGGAACGCTCGCGGGGGGCGCCTTCGGCATGGCGCTTGCCTGCGATCTGAGGGTCGCGGTTACAGGGGCGAAGTTCTTCTACCCGGTGATGAAGCTCGGCTTTCTGCCGCAACCCTCCGATCCGGCGCGGCTTGCCGTACTGGTCGGGCCGGCGCGGGCGAAGATGATCCTCATGGCCGGGCAGAAGGTCGGGGCCGAGGAGGCCCTGACCTGGGGCCTGATCGACCGGATCGTCGAGCCGGGTTCGCTCGAAGAAACCGTGGCGTCGCTCGCGGCCGATGCGCTTGGCGCCACGGCCGCGCATGTGGCGGGGATCAAGGCGCTCGTCCCCTGAGCCGCGTTAGTGGGCGGAAACGAGCTTCAGCCCGACGATCCCGGCGAGGATCAGCCCGATACAGGCAAGGCGCAATGCGTCGGAAGGCTCGTTGAAGAGAACGATGCCGAGCGCGACGGTGCCCACGGTGCCGATGCCTGTCCAGATCGCATAGGCCGTGCCCATCGGCAGGGTCCTGAGCGCGAGTGCGAGAAAGCCCATGCTGCCAAGGACCGCCACCGCCGTCAGGATCGTCGGCCAAAGGCGGGTGAGCCCCTCGGTGTATTTCAGCCCGATCGCCCAGCCGATTTCCAAAACGCCCGCAATCGCAAGATAAACCCACGCCATTCCTGTCTCCACATCTGTCGCAGGCGCGACGCTATGCCGGGCGCGCGCGCCCTTCAATGGCGTTTCTTCGTCCGCCGCGGGCCGGGTACGTGTGACGTGAAGCCCGGTGGCCGCCTGGCCACCCACCGGACGAACGCAGCGATGCGAGGATGGGCGCGGAGCGCCTCGATCGTCGCATGATCGCGGGCAATTTCGGCTTCCGACAGTGCCGCATGGATCTCCGCATGGCAGATCGCATGAAGGAGCACCGTTTCGCCGTCCTTGCCGCCTTTCAGGCGCGGGACGAGGTGATGCCGGCTTTGCGCGACATCGGACGGGATCGGGCGTCCGCAGAGCGGACAGATCGGATCGCTGTCATCCGGCCGCACAGGGCTTTCCCCTTGTCTCCTCGCGGCTTTCTTGCCAGAGGATGAGGCCGGGCCGCAAGCCGGAGGAGATCCCATGGAAGGCCAGCCGGAGATCGTCGGGAAGGCGTTCGCCTATCTGGAGGAAGGTTGGGAACTGGCGTTGGGCTGGCTTACAAGCCCGGCGGCTTGGTCGCAGTTCGCGCTTCTGGTCCTGTCCTGGCTGCTTTCCGTCCTGGTCTCACGCCGGTTCGGACCGCGCATCCGGACATTTGTCGGACCGAAGGACGGTGCACGAGGGCCGGTGGCGGGTCTGCGGCGCTTCGCCTTGCGGTTCCTGCCGCTCTTGCTGCCGCTTCTCGCCTACGGGTTCACCGCGATCGGCGAGGCGGTTACGCGGTCCTTGTTCGGCTCCGGCGCTGTCATTGCATTCGGCAAGCGGGTTTTCCTTTTCCTCGCCGCGCGAACTTTCGCTACGAAGATTCTGCGTGATCCGTTCCTCAGGCTTCTCGGCCGCTACGTCCTGATACCGATCGCCCTGCTCTACGCGCTTGGCCTGACCGACGAGGCGGCTCTCTGGCTCGAAAGCATGACGGTGGAGCTTGGCAATCTAACGGTGTCGATGGCCGCGCTCCTTCGCGGTGCCATTGCCGGCAGCCTCCTCTTCTGGCTCGGCGCGTGGTCCAACCGGCAAAGCTCCGACTACATCAAGGCGCAGGAGGAATTGCGCCCGGCGACGCGCGAACTGGCCGCCAAGGCCGCCGAGATCGCGATCTTCGGCGCTGCCTTCCTGCTGCTTTTGAACATCATGGGGATCGACCTGACGACGGTCGCCGTCCTCGGCGGTGCGCTCGGCGTGGGGATCGGTCTTGGCCTCCAGCAGATCGCCGCGAACTTCATATCGGGGATCATTCTTCTGATCGAGGGGCAGACGACCGTCGGCGACTATGTAGAGCTCGACGGGGGCGAGGCGGGCACCATCGTCAAGATGACCGCGCGGGCCTGCATCCTCGAGACTTTCGACGGCAAATGGATCGTGGTCCCGAACGAACATTTCATTACCACACGTGTCGTGAACTTCTCCGATCAGGGCAGTGCCAACCGCTACGAGGTTCCGTTTTCGGTCAGCTATGACACGGATATCAACACGGTGCCCGGCATCATCAATCCGGCGGTCGCCGCGCTGCCCTTTGTCCTGACCAGGCCCGAAGGGCCGGATTGCGAGTTGAAGGGCTTTGGCGAGTCGGGAATCGACTTCACGGTCGAGTACTGGGTCAACGGCATCGACGACGGCCGCAACAAATACGCGAGCCATGTCCTCTTCGCCATCTGGAACGCGCTGAAAGGTGCCGAGATCGAGATCCCCTATCCGCACCGGGTGGTGGAACTGAAGGGCGGGTTGCCGAAGTGACGGACGCGCTGGTCATCGGTGCCGGCCCGGCCGGGCTGATGGCGGCCGAGGCGCTCGCGGCAGCCGGGCGAAGGGTTGTGGTCTGCGAGGCGAAGCCCTCGCCGGCGCGCAAGTTCCTGATGGCCGGCAAATCGGGGCTGAACCTGACGAAGGACGAGGCCCGGCCGGCGTTCTTGGACCACTACGATGCGGATTGGCTGCGCCCGATCCTTGAGGGTTTCGGGCCCGAGGCGGTCATGGACTGGGCGTGGCGGCTGGGGCAGGAGGTCTTCACCGGATCTTCCGGCCGGGTCTTTCCGGTGGCGATGAAAGCCTCGCCGCTTCTGCGCGCCTGGCTCGCGCGTCTCGGTCAGGCAGGGGTCGAGCTGCGCACGCGCTGGCGCTGGGCAGGGTTCGAGGATGGCGGCCTTGTCTTCGACACGCCGGAGGGGCGTCAGGTGCTGCGGCCGAACGTGACGGTTCTCGCGCTCGGCGGGGCAAGCTGGCCGCGGCTTGGATCGGATGCCGCCTGGGTGCCGTGGCTTGCCGCGCGGGGTGTCGGGATAGCGCCCTTTCGGCCGGCCAATATGGGATTCCGCGTCGAGTGGTCAGCGCCGATGGAGCGGTTTTTCGGCCAGCCTGTGAAGGGCGCCGCGCTGATCGCAGGTACGCAAGTCGAGCGCGGAGAATTCGTGATATCGGTGCGCGGGATCGAAGGCGGCGGCGTCTATGCGGTGTCGCGGGCGGTGCGCGACGGGGCTGTGCTTGAACTCGACCTTTTGCCGGGGCGCAGCCTGTTGGAAGTTGCGGGGCGGCTTGCGAAGGGGCCGGGCAAGGAGACGGTGGCGAACTGGCTGCGGAAGGCATTGAAGCTTGACCCGGTGCGGATCGCGCTCTTGCAGGAATGGGGACGGCCGCTGCCAAAGGGGGACGCGCTGGCCCGGCTGATCAAGGCGCTGCCGGTGCGCCATTCCGGGCCGCGCCCGATCGAGGAGGCGATCTCCTCCGCCGGGGGTATCACGCGGGAAAGCCTGACGGACCGGCTGGAACTGACCGCGCTGCGGGGTGTCTTCGTCGCGGGCGAGATGCTGGATTGGGAAGCGCCGACGGGCGGCTACCTGCTGACCGCGTGCCTTGCGACGGGCCTTTGGGCGGGACGGGCGGCGGCGGTCCGGTAGGCCGAGATGCCACCCCGATCCGGCTCAGCGTGCCATGGCCCGGAGATAGGCCGGCCGCTTGCGCATCCGTTCCAGATAGCTGGTGAGCCTGTGCTCGACGATCGGGAATTTCGCACCAAGCGCCCAGTTGCCGCAATGGGTCAGGATGATGTCGGGCACGGTCATCACCTCGCCCATCAGGAACGGCCCTTCGCCCATGCGGTGGACGAGCGTTTTCTGGCTGCGTTCGAATTCCCACCGGAGCGTGTTCTTGATCGCGGCGTGGCGCAGTTCCTCGGGCAGGACGAAGCTGTGCCGCGCGGCCATCCAGAGCGCGGCGTCGAATTCGTCGAGCAGGAACTGGGTCAGGCTATCCTGCCGCGCGCGGTCGAGGGTGCCCGCCCGGTGGGTCAGCTTGCCGTGCTTGTCGGCGAGATACTGGATGATCGCGGTCGAATCGGTGATCGGGGTGCCGTCCTCGATCAGCACCGGGACCTTGCCGGCCGGATTGAACGCGGTCACACCTTCGGACCGCGGCGGGGCCGGCACGTGCTCGAATGGAACTTCCAGTTCCTCCAGCATCCACAGGACGCGCGCTGCACGGCTATTGACGGTTCCGATGACGGTATACATGGACAGGCTCCGCTGACGGTGCGCGCATGGAGCCACGCCGGGGCGGCGGGCGCAAGTGGCCGATATGGATCAGCGCCGGTTCAGCATCGCAAGGCGGATCAGCGCACGCTCCATCACCGCCATCGCCGGGGCGCGGGAGGCCGAGCGGAGCGTCAGATCGGTGTCGGTAAGAATGCCGAGCGCGGTTTCCAGCCGGTGCATCCCCCAGCTCTGTGCCTGCCGAAGCATCCGGTCCCGGCGCGGTCCGAAGACCGGCGGGCGCATCCGCGCGATGCCCTCGGACGGCCCGCCGGGCGCGGAGGCAGCGACATGAAGCGTCCGGAAATGGCGCATCGCCGCGATCGAGAGCGTGACGGGGTTCACCCCCTGGCCTTCCAGCCGCCGCATCAACGGGCCGACATCGCCCGAGCGCGCCTCGGCCACGGCGTGGAGCACGTCGTCGACCTCGGCCTCGATCGTCGCGGGGGCGCAGGCGGCAACATCGGCGGGGGTGAGCGGCGTGGCATCGCCGAACTTGTAGAGCGCGATCTTCTCGACCGTCTGGCGGAAATCTCCGGGGTCGAGGTCGCGCGCGAGCGCGAGAAGATCGGTCATCGCTTCGCGCCCGATCTCCTTCAGGCCGGCCTTGGTCAGCGTGGCCTCGATCTCCTCCCGGCTTGGCGGGTCGTCGTAGATGCCGACGGCATAGGCGTTCGGATGATCCTCGAACGCCTTCCGCAGGGCCGAGGACTTGCCGAGGTTGCCCGCCGTCACGACCAGCATCGCATCGCCCGGCGTCCAGCCGGCAAGCGCGCCTTTCAGGACCGGCGCGGCAGCGTCGCCGGCATCCTCGACGAATGCGACGCGCGGGCCGGGGAAGAATCCTTGCGCCCGCATCGCGTCATCGACCAGTGCAGGGTCCTTCCGCAAGTCGCCGCCGGGGATGCGGGTCAGGCGCATTTCCGCTTCGCCGTCGGGTCCGATCAGCGCGGCGATCACCTCCTGCCGTTTCAGTGCCACCCGCATCGCGTCGGCCCCGAAGATCAGCAGACCGGCCCGATCCGGTTCGGGCTTGGTGAAAAACCGGGTCGCGGCGGCGCCGGCGAGCTTCATGTGCCGTTCCACTCGGCCGACGTCGCGATCAGCCGCGTGACGATCTGGTCGGCGAGAAGCTGCATCAGGCGGGCATGGGCGTCGGCCTCGGACGTGGCGGTCGCCACGGAGGTTCCGAAGGCCGAGTAGGCCGTGAAGGACGATACCTTGCCGGAACTCAGCGCCGCGCCCGTGTCCGCATCGTGAAGCGTGTAGGCGACGCTGCCGATCACCTGATACCGGTTGATCGTGTTGTCCGGCGCGATCGCCTGGCCTTCGGTCTTCGTCTCGATCCGGTAGGAAAGCCGGTAGGTCGGTACGCGCGTCCTGCCCAGCCTTTCCTCCAGCCGCGCCACGAGGTCGAAGCCGTCCTTGTCGTCGGGCGCGTCCACCGTCACCTGGTCGAGAAGCCCGGCCGCCGGGCCGCGCGGCCCGTAGGCCGGGGTGAAGCCGCAGGCGGCCAGCGGCAGGGCCGCGAGAAGGGCGAGGATGGTTCGGCGGTCAGATGACGACATTGACGATGCGGCCCGGAACGACGATCAGCTTCTTCGGCGCCGCACCGGCGAGCGCCTTGACCACAGCTTCGTCGGCCAGAACCAGCTTTTCAACCTCCGATGCGGCCATGTCCTTCGGCACGCTGATTTCCGCGCGGCGCTTGCCGTTGATCTGGATCGGCAGCGTGACGTTGTCCTCGGCCAGCATCGCCGGATCGGCTTTCGGCCAAGGCGCCTGCGCGACCAGCCCTTCGCCGCCGAGCATCGACCAGATATCCTCCGCCAGGTGCGGCACCATCGGTGACATGAGCTGCGCGAGCGTCAGCATCGCCACGCGCTTGGCCTCCGCACTCGCGTCGGATCTGGAGAAGGTATTGGTGAATTCGTAGAGCTTCGCCACCGCCTTGTTGAAGGCGAAACCCTCGATCCCCTCCGTCACTTCGATGATGGCGCGGTGCATGGCTTTCAGAAGCGCTTCGTCATGCGCGGTGTCGCCCGCGCCGCGCATGTTCACCTCGGAGGCCAGCCGCCAGACCCGGGCGAGATGTTTCTGCGTCGCGTCCGCCCCGGCGGCCGTCCATTCCACGTCGCGTTCCGGCGGGCTGTCGGACATGACGAACCAGCGCGCGGTGTCCGCGCCGTAGCGGGCGATGATGTCCATCGGGTCGACGACGTTCTTCTTCGACTTCGACATCTTGATGACCGGCCCGATCTCGACCGGCGTGCCGTCGGCCAGGGTCGCGCCCTCGGCGGTGCGGGTCACCTCATCAGGCGTGTGCCAGACCGGGCGACCGTCCTTGCTGCGGGTCGCATAGGTTTCGTGCGTGACCATGCCTTGCGTGAAAAGCGCGTTGAACGGCTCGATCGACTTCGCGGGCAGGTGGCCGCAGATATGCATCGCCCGCGCGAAGAAGCGGGAATAGAGGAGGTGCAGGATCGCATGCTCGATCCCGCCGATATACTGGTCGACATTCATCCAGTAATCGGCCTCGGCCGCATCGGTCGGCGTTTCGGCGCGGGGGGCGGTGAAGCGGGCGAAATACCAGGACGAATCCACGAACGTGTCCATCGTGTCGGTTTCGCGCTTGGCCGGCGCGCCGCAACTCGGGCAGGCACAATCGCGCCAGGTCGGGTGACGGTCGAGCGGGTTGCCCGGCAGGTCGAATGAGACGTCATCGGGCAGGCGGATCGGCAGGTTCTCCTTCCGCTCAGGCACCACGCCGCAGGTCGTGCAGTGAACCACGGGGATCGGGCAGCCCCAGTAGCGCTGGCGCGAAATGCCCCAGTCGCGCAGGCGGTAGTTGGTGACACCCCGGCCGACGCCCTTGTCCTCGCAAAACGCGATGGCGGAACTGACGCCATCGTCGCCCGACTGCTCCTCGTGACCCGCGAAGCCCCTGACGTAGCGGACTTTCTCCGATTTCATCGGCACATACGCGTCGCCGCCATCCTCGGGGTGGCTGAACCCGGCCTCGGGCGCGAGCGGCTCGTAGGTGGAGATCACCGGAAGCCCGTATTTCCGCGCGAAGTCGAGGTCGCGCTGATCGTGCGCCGGGCAGCCGAAGATCGCCCCGGTGCCATAGTCCATCAGGATGAAGTTCGCGATATAGACCGGCAGTTCCCAGGCGTCGTCAAAGGGATGGCGCACCCGGATGCCGGTATTCATGCCCTTCTTCTCGGCCTTTTCCAGCGCTTCCTCCGAGGTGCCGACCCGGCGGCATTCGGCGGTGAAGGCGGCGACTTTTGGATCGTGCCGCTCCAGCTCCCTGGCCAGCGGGTGGTCGGGAGAGATCGCGACGAAACTGGCGCCGAGGAGCGTATCGGGCCGAGTCGTGTAGACCTCGACCCGCTCAAACCCCTCCGGCGCACCGCGCGTCGAGAACGCGAATTGCAGACCGCGCGACTTGCCGATCCAGTTCGCCTGCATCAGCCGCACCTTCTCGGGCCAGTCCTTCAAGCCGTCGAGCGCCTCCAAGAGCTCGCCCGCGAAATCCGAGATGCGGAAGAACCACTGCGTGAGTTCGCGGCGCTCGACCTCGGCGCCGGAGCGCCAGCCCTTGCCGTCGATCACCTGCTCGTTCGCCAGAACCGTCATGTCGACCGGGTCCCAGTTCACCACCGCGTTCTTGCGGTAGACGAGGCCCTTTTCCATGAAGTCGATGAACATCGACTGCTGCTGGCCGTAATATTCGGGATCGCAGGTCGCGAATTCGCGGGCCCAGTCGATCGAGAGGCCGAGCGGCTTCATCTGGTCGCGCATCTGGGCGATGTTGCCGTAGGTCCAGTCCTTGGGATGGCCACCCCGTTCCATCGCCGCGTTTTCCGCCGGCATCCCGAACGCGTCCCAGCCCATCGGGTGCAGCACCGAGAACCCGCAGGAGGATTTGTAGCGCGCCACGACGTCACCCATCGTGTAGTTGCGCACGTGGCCGATATGGATCCGCCCCGACGGATAGGGGAACATCTCGAGCACATAGTATTTCGGCCGCGCCGGATCGTGCCGGGCGGTAAAGCAACCGGCCTTGTCCCAGGCCCGTTGCCATTTCGGTTCGATCTCTGCGGGGTCGTAACGCGACATCTCATGTTCCTCGGCGCTTGGCTCGCCGGTTATACAAGCGCCGCGCGCGAGGTCCAGAGTTTCCCTCGGCGCTTCTTCTGTTCAAAAATACTCCGGGGTCCGGGGTAGCGCCCCGGATGCGTCCGGCCGGGCGCCACGGCGGCGGGTCTAGAGGTTGCTGTCGCGGATCCGCAACTGGCGGGCGCGGGTCAGGATGGCATCCTCGACGGCGCGGGCCGTCGCTGGATCGACGGGGCCGGCCTTCGACATCAGCGCCACTTTCAGCGACCTGGCATCGAGGGCCGGGTCCTGCACATAGATCGTCGCCCGGTAGGCGCGGCCGCCGCCCGGCGGCGTCCCGTATCCGGTCACGATGACGCCCGAGAACGGATCGACCGACTGGATCGGCAGGAAATCGAGGATTTCGAGCGAGGCCTGCCAGAGATACTTGTTCACTTCGACCGTTGTGTTGGGGTCGGAGGAGTTCGTGAAGAGATCCCATATGGTGGACCGCTTCTTTTCGCGGTTGACCGCCGCGAGCCTGGCGCGCTGGTCATCGGCGGCGGCTCTCGCCTCGAGCGTGGAGACATCGGTCGCGGGGGCCCGGTTCTTGCGGAAAAGCCCGCTGTCGCCGGACCCGATTCCACCGCAGGAGGCGAGCGTCGCCACCAATCCTGCAAGAATCGCCCCGCGCATCACGTTCCGGACCTTCATGACCTACCCCCGGGCTGCCCTTTTCGCTGTCTAGCCGACGCTCCCCGTGCGAACAAGGCTTTTCAGGACAGGGGGTTCCGGGCCATTTCGGGCGGGGTTGCGGCGACTGTGGCAAGACTGCACCATCGCTCCCAACTCTTCCCTGCCGCGCTGTCGTTTCCGTTGCATTGGGCGGCCCAAGGGCGGAAATAGGGGCATACCCAATTCGGATTCCCCTGAGTTGGGCCTACCTTTTAAGATCAACGAGGGAATACGAAATGAAAAAGATCCTTCTCGCTTCCACCGCACTCGTCGGCTTCGCCGGCGCCGCGGCTGCGGAAGTGTCCCTGTCGGGCTACGCCGAGATGGGTATCCGTGGCGGTGACGCCATCGAGACCCAGTTTCACAACGATGTTGTGATCAACTTCAACTTCTCCGGCACCATGGACAACGGCGTCGAGTTCGGCGGCAAAGTTCAGCTCGACGACACCAACGGCAGCGGCTCCATCAACGGCACGCCGACCTTCGACGACGAAGCCTTCTGGGTTTCGGGTGCGTTCGGCAAGATCACGCTCGGTGAAACCGACGGCGCCTTCGACTGGGCCCTCTCGGAAATCTACTCGGGCACCTCGCTCGCCGATGACCACTCGACCCACGCTGGTGCGTACTGGTTCACCGGTCTCGACGCGACCTACGACAACCAGATCATGCGCTACGAGTACTCCTTCGGCGATTTCGCCGTCGGCCTCTCGGCTGAAATGGATGACACCGGCGTTGGAGACACCAACTACGCAATCGGCGGCAAGTGGTCGGGCAACATGTCCGGCATGGATGTCGGCGTCGGCGTCGGCTTCCAGGACAACGGCACCAACAGCGTCTGGGGCGTGAGCGCTTCGGCCGGCATGTCGAACGGCTTCTCGGTCGCTCTCGGCTATGCCGACCTCGACGGCACCTCGGACACGGTCGGCAACGGCGTTCCGTCCGACAGCTGGTGGGGCGTTGGCGTTGCTTACACCCCGGCGACCATGAGCGCCCTGACCCTCGGCGTGAACTACGGCGAGTACCAGGCGACCTCCGCTTCCGGCATGGCCGATCCGTCGGGCTGGGGCATTGTTGCCAACTACGACCTCGGCGGTGGCGCGGTCGCGATGGCTGGCTACCAGCAGAGCGACAACGGCGTGGCCGGCAACGGCGGCGGCGACAGCTCGTTCTCGGTGGGCCTCGGCCTGTCGTTCTGATCTCACGATCGGATGAAATCAGGAGAGAGCGGGCCTTGCGCCCGCTCTTTTCTTTTGTGCAGGCCGGTTGCCAATAGGGGGCGTTCGCCTCGACATCGGTTGGCGCCAAAGATATGGTCCGCGGCGACCGATATCTGCCTTGGATAGCCAAATGACCGTGATGACCGGATCCGAAATCCAGAAGACCTATGCCAAGGCTCTGGAACATCACAAGTCCGGAAACCTCGAACTTGCCATCCGCGGTTACGGCGCGATCATCGAGGCCAATCCGAAGATTGCTGAGGCCCATTTCCAGGCGGGTCGCATCTTCACCGCGACAAACAGGTTCGACCGGGCATTCCAGCACTTCCGCGCGGCAACCGACCTGCGCCCGTCCGAGGCCGCGATCTGGTCCGCTTGGGCCGACGCCGTCGCCCTTGGCGGCGACGCTGAAGTTGAGGCGACTTTCCTGCGCGACCTGAAAGCGGCGCCGATCGGAATCGAGGCCCGCATCGCCCTGCAGGATCGGTTCGGTTCGCGCCGCACGAAGTCGAAACCGGCGACCGGCGGGATGAAGCCCGCTGACATCCGCCGATTGCTCGGGCTTCTCGAAAGCGGCCGCACTGCCGAGGCGGAGAGGCTGGCGATCACTCTTCTCCGCTTGCATCCGGCTTCTGCCCTCGCGCTCAATATCCTTGGGACCGCCCAGGCGATGCAGGGCAAGGTCGCCGCAGCCGAAGCGACCTTCCGCAAGGCTATCCAGGCGGACCCGAACTATGCCGAGGCTTATGACAATCTCGGGCGTTTCCTGATCGACCGAAAGCGCGAGGAGGAGGCGGTCCAGCTGTTCCGCAAGGCCGTCACCCTTGCCCCGGGCCTGCCGTCGGCTCTGGTCAATCTCGCCACGAGCATGACGCAGGCCGGCCAGCCCGCGTCTGCGCTGACGCTCTTGAAGCGCGCGGAGGCCGGGGGCGCCGATGCGTCCCCTCTTCACATGGCGATCGGCAATGCCCATACGCGGCTGAAGAACTTCGCCAAGGCCGAAGCGGCCTTCGAACGGGCGATTGCCACGTCCAACGGTGGGGCGCCACAGATTGTCGCCCTTCTCGCACAGGCGCAAGCGCGCCTTGGCAAGGATGAAGCGGCACTGGAGAACTATGACCGCGCCCTCGCGATGGACGAGAATTCGCCGATCGCCATCGGCGGCAAGGCGACGCTGCTGCAGACTCTGGGCGATTTCGAAACCGCCGAGACATTGTTCCGCAAGGGCTTTGAGGTCGATCCCCTGAACGGAGAAAACTTCCGCGCCTTCATCATGTCGCACAAGACACAGCCCGGCGACCCGGTGATCGACACGATGTTGAAGCGATACGACGATCCGGCGCTTTTGCCGACCGACCGCATGAACATGGGCTTCGCGATCGCCAAGGCCCTTGAAGACGTCAAGCAATACGACCGGGTGTTCCGTTACCTCGACGAGGCGAATGCGTTGATGCGGAAGGCGGCACCTTACAGTATCGAACAGAGGTTCGAACAGGTCGCGCAGACGAAAGCAGCTTTCGCCGATATCGATTGGCATGGCCTCGATATCGCAAACACCACGGATTTCGCCCCGATCTTCGTGACCGGGATGCCCCGCTCCGGTACGACCCTTATCGAGCAGATCATCGCGAGCCATTCCTCCGTGACGGGCGCCGGCGAGGTCGGGGAATGCGCCAGGGCGGCGCAACTTCTGATCACCGACCCAAAGAATTCGATGAAGATGCACCCGCCCGCCATGGCTGACATCCCCGGCCTCGGGTATGGCTTCGAAGGGTATATCCGTGGACGGTTCCCGGACTCCGACAGGATCACCGACAAGTCGATCCAGACCTATATGTATCTCGGTCTCGTGAAGCTCGCGATGCCGAAGGCGCGCTTCGTGATCGTCCGGCGCGATCCTCGGGACAATCTCCTGTCGATCTACAAGAACAAGTTCCCGGACGACACGCACCTTTACGGCTATGATCAGCGCGACCTGGCGGCGTTCTACGGGACCTTCGTGGATATGATCGACTTCTGGCGCGAACGGGTGCCGGACTGGTTCTACGAGGTGCAATACGAGGAACTGGTCGCCAATCCCGAGGAGGAGACGCGCAAGCTGATCGCGGCTTGCGGGCTGGACTGGGAGGATGCCTGTCTCAGCTTCCACGAGAACAAGCGCAAGGTGGAGACCCTGAGCGTCTATCAGGTCCGCCAGCCGATCTCTAAAGGATCGGTCAAGGCCTGGCAGCGCTATGAGAAAGAGCTGAAGCCGATGCTCGACGCTCTGAAGGAGGGCGGGCATGTCGCTGACTGACATCCTTTCGCGCATGCGGGGCGCGGAACGACTTGCGGGGCGCGACGAGGGCTCGGTCACACTGGTCGCGGTGTCGAAGGTGCAGCCCCTGGAGCGGGTCGAGGCGGTTCTGGCCGAGGGGCACCGGGTCTTCGGCGAAAATTACGTGCAGGAGGCGGCCGGAAAGTGGCCGGCGCTCCGCGAGCGGTTCGGGACGGTCGAGCTGCACATGATCGGACCCTTGCAGACCAACAAGGCCAAGGTGGCGCTGGACCTGTTTGACGCCATCCACACCGTCGACCGGCCGTCGCTGGCCGAGAAGCTGGCGCGGCTGGCGGAGGCGCGGGGGACATGCCCGGAGCTTTTCGTGCAGGTCAATACCGGCGAGGAGCCGCAGAAGGCCGGAGTGCTGCCGGACGAGGTGGACGGGTTTGTCGCCCGCTGCCGCGCGCTCGGGCTGCCGGTCCGGGGCCTCATGTGCATTCCGCCGGAGGATGAGGAGTCGACGCCGCATTTCGCCACGCTTGCCGGGATGGCGGAGCGGAACGGGCTCACCGGTCTCTCGATGGGGATGAGCGCGGATTTCGAGGCGGCCATCGCGCTTGGCGCGACGCATGTCCGGGTGGGCTCGGCCATCTTCGGCGCGCGGGATTACGGGTAGGGTGCCGGCGGGGGCTGTCTGCCCCCGCACCCCGGAGGATATTTTTGGCAAGATGAAGTCAGACGCGCCCGGGGATCACGACGCGGGTGCCGGGCGCGGCGTGGCGCGCGATGAAGAGGAGGTCGGGCCGCGAGAAGGCAAGGCAGCCGGCCGTCGGATAGCCGGGGCGGCGCCATTGGTGGATGAAGATCGCCGAGCCCTTGCCAGGGATCGCATCCGGCCAGTTCCAGTCGAGCGGCAGGACGAGGTCATAGAGCGGATCGGCGCGGCGGAGGCGCTCCGGGCTCGGCTCGAAGGGTTTGCGGACGAGGTGGTTGTAGGCCGGATGGACGGGTGCGTCGCACCAGCGGTCTTCGAGGTGGATGGGTACGGCCCAGGCCGGCAGGCTGCGGGCGGCGACGCGGTCGGGCCTGTAGAGCAGGCCGATGATCCGGTGGATGCCGGCGGGCGTGCCGCCGTCGCCCTCGCGCTTGTCGGTTGCGATGCCGGAGCGTCCGATGCTGACCGGGAAGGTCCGGCCAAGGAAACGCAGGCCCATCGGCGTGAGGACGAGGTCGGCGGTGCTCACAGCAAATGGCCGGATTTCTTCGCCTTGGTGGCGAGGTAGGCCTCGTTGTGGCGCGTGTGGCCGACTTTCAGCGGCACCCGTTCGGTCACGGAGATCCCGTTGGCGTCCATCATCCGGATCTTGGCGGGGTTGTTCGTGAGAAGCCGGACGGCGGAGAAGCCGAGCTTTTTCAGGAGGGCGGCGCCGAGGCGGAAATCGCGTTCGTCGTCCTCGAAGCCGAGGCGGTGATTGGCCTCGACCGTATCGAAGCCCTGGTCCTGAAGGGAATAGGCGCGCATCTTGTTGGCTAGGCCGATGCCGCGGCCTTCCTGGTTGAGATAGAGAAGCACGCCGGCGCCTTCAGCGCCCATCTGCGCGAGCGCGGCCCTGAGCTGCGGTCCGCAATCGCATTTCAGGCTGCCGAGAAGATCGCCGGTGAAGCAGGCCGAATGCAGCCGCGCGAGTACCGGCCTGTCCCGCGGCGGATGGCCGATCTCGATCGCGTAATGTTCTTCGCCGCCATCCTCGGGGCGGAAGACGTGAAGGCGGCCCGCCTCGGCGGCTTCCATCGGCAGGCGCGCGGACACCACGGGGTGGATGGCGGCGGCTTCAGACAGGGCGGGAGCGGCGCGGTCCCAATCGATGAGGGTCAACCCTTCGGCGACCGCGAGAGCCCGGCCATCGGCGACGGGGACGAGAACAGCCGCGGGCAGAAGCCGCGCGGATTTCGCCAGGGCGATGGCGGCGCGGGCCAGCGTCGGGTCGCCGTCGCGGCGGCTGTGGAGCGGCCCCTTCATCGGCGAGCGGAGATCGTCGGCCGGGTCGGCGATGGCGGTGATCCAGGCCGGCGTCGCGTCCTCCGGGACGATCAGCCGTGCGAGGTCGTCGTCATAGGCGCGCGCCTTCAGCGTTTCGGCCCTTCGGGCTGTGATGGCGAGGGTCAGCGGGCCCAGCGCCGACAGCGCGGCAAATCGTGCCGGGTCGATTGCCTCGGCCGCGACGGCCAGCGCCGAGATGCCGCCGGACGACAGTAGGACCGGCACGCCCATGCGCAGATCGGCCCGGGCGCGGTTCAGACGTTCGACGATATCGGGGCCGAGGGGCATGTTTCAATCCGGCTGGGTCACTGCCCCCTAGATAGTCCGGCGCGACACAAATTGAAACATTTGCCGCGCAAGCGACACGAGCGCGTGAATTCGTGGCGCCGCGACTTGCCGAACTCCTCCCAGATACGCATCTCATGGCCAGGAAGCGGAGGGCAAGACGATGGCCAACCTGAAGAAAATCCTGCTCGTCGACGATGACGAGGATCTGCGCGAGGCACTGGCGGAACAGCTTGTCTCGACCGAGGATTTCGATGTTTTCGAAGCCGGTTCCGGCGCCGAGGGGATCGAGAAGGTCAAGGAGGGGATTTACGACCTCGTCATCCTCGACGTTGGTCTTCCGGATACCGACGGGCGCGAGCTGTGCAAGAAAATGCGCAAGCAGGGCGTGAAATGCCCGATCCTGATGCTGACGGGCCATGATGGCGATGCCGACACGATCCTCGGTCTCGATGCAGGGGCCAACGATTATGTTACGAAGCCCTTCAAGTTCCCGGTTCTCCTGGCCCGGATCCGGGCGCAGTTGAGGACCCATGAGCAGTCAGAGGACGCGATCTTCCAGCTTGGGCCCTATACGTTCAAGCCGGCGATGAAGATGCTGATCGACGAGCGCGACCGCAAGATCCGTCTGACCGAGAAGGAGACGAACATCCTCAAGTTCCTCTACCGGGCGACCGAGGGTGTGGTGGCGCGCGACGTGCTGCTGCATGAGGTCTGGGGTTACAATGCCGGGGTCACGACCCACACGCTGGAGACGCACATTTACCGTCTTCGCCAGAAAATCGAACCAGATCCGTCCAATGCCCGCCTTCTTGTGACCGAATCCGGCGGTTATAGACTGGTCGCATGAGTTCCCCTTGTCGTGTCGGGGTCATGGCACGGCATCCTCCCTGTTGGACTGGCCGGGCTTTGTGCCCGGCCTTTTTTTATTAGGCCGTGGCGGCATGGACATTGCCGCCACGGCCCCGCTAAGGTCGCGCGGCACGAGACATGAGGAACGCCATGACCTTCACCATCGCCACGTGGAACATCAACTCGGTCAGGTTGCGCGAACCTTTGGTCCGCCGGCTGCTGAGCGAGGAGGCGCCCGATATCCTCTGCCTTCAGGAATGCAAGTCGCCGGTCGAACTGATCCCGACCGAGGGGTTTGCCGCACTGGGCTACCGATTCATGGTGGCGCGGGGCCAGAAGGGCTATAACGGCGTGGCGATCCTGTCAAAACTGCCGCTGACCGAGGTGGGTGCGCATGATTTCGTCGACCTCGGCCATGCCCGCCACGTCGCGGCGCAGCTGGAAAACGGGGTCACGATCCACAATTTCTACGTGCCCGCCGGGGGCGATGTGCCCGACCGGGAGGTGAACGAGAAATTCGGCCAGAAGCTCGACTACGTCACGGCGATGCGAGACTGGGCCCATCAGGAAAAGCCGGAGAGGGCGATCCTGGTCGGCGACCTCAACATCGCGCCGCGCGAGGACGATGTCTGGAGCCACAAGCAGCTTCTGAAGATCGTCAGCCACACGCCGGTCGAGGTCGAGCATCTGGCAGATGCTCAATCGGCCGGGAATTGGGTGGACGTCACGCGGAAGGATATCCCCGAGGGGCTCCTTTACAGCTGGTGGTCCTATCGGTCGCCGGATTGGAACGCCGCCGACAAGGGCCGCAGGCTCGACCATGTCTGGGCGACACCCGATATCGCCGGGGCTGCCCATGCGAGCCGCATCCTGCGCGCGGCGCGCGGCTGGGACCAGCCGTCCGATCACGCCCCGGTTTTTGCGACGTTCGATCTCTGACAGCCGCCGTCAGGCCGCGAGAGGCGGTCGGCCGTTCCGACGGGCCAGACGAAGGGCGTGGACCTCGAATTCGAGAAGCTCACGGCGGACGGGGCCGTGATGAAGCGGCATCTGCCCGCGTTCGGCGAGGGCGCCGGGTACTGTCGAGCGCGCGAGCTCGACGTTGCGGCCAATGCGGCCGAGATAGAGGCTTTCCGTCCAGACTCCACCTGCCCGGATCAGCGCGTGCCGGTCGAGCAGCAGGCCGTGGCTGACCACGATCCGAACGTCTTCGTCCCATAGTGCCGTGCGACCGTCGACGAGGTGCCGGGCCTCGACAAGGACCATGTCGTCGCCGAAAAGGTATTCGACATCGGCGCCCGACAGCGCGACGCGCTGACCCGATCTGAGGATCACGTCGTTTGGCAGTCCGAAACAGGGCGCGATGAGCCGCACGGTTCGCAAAGAGCCGACGGCGGGTGCGCCGACGCGCCCTTGCCAGAGGACGGGCTGGTCACCTGAATCTGCGGTCAGGACACGATCACCAGGACGCAACGCGGCGATCGGGTGGGGGCCGTTGACGGTGTCGATCAGGGTGTCCGGCGCGAAGCCGGGCATTGGTCCGACGGTTTGCCAGTGATCGGCGAGGCTGACCCAGTCCAGGGCCGGATGGCGAATCGATTTGGCTTCTGCACCGAAGAGCGCCGAAATCTCCTCGGGAAGGATTGGCAATGCGCTGGGCGCTTCCTGTTGGCGGATCGTGCCACGCGTCAGATTCTCGGACGTCAGCAGACTCAGGTTGCGTGGTCGGTCCCAATGATAGCTGAGCCGAAGGCGGCCGGAGGTGGGCTCGCGGCCAAGACCGACGGACAGATGATTAACCTCCGCCCCATGACGGCGGAGGAGGTGCATGCGTCCGTCGGACATCGCTTCGACCGCGAAGATACGCCCCGGTTCGCGATGCGGGGCAACCCGGACCACCGGCACCTTTGATTGTGGCAGCGCAGCGAGGTCTAGCTCCAGCACAAGGGTGCCCCGATCCAGGCTTCGCCCGCTCGGCATGTCGCAAAATCGGCGGACGCCTCCCTCGCGCTGGCGAAGGATTTGCCAGCTCATGTCCTGGCGCTCCTCCGGACGGCCCATACGCGTCCGGCGGGGCGTGATCCCGCTTGTCCTGCCATTGCACCCACCGCTCGATCATGGCGACGTTGCGCCAAATTGAAATCGCCCTGTCTCGGGTCTTGCTTCGTGTGGGGATTATGTCCTTTCCCTGCGGGCTTGTTAACTTTTCCGTGGATGCGGCATGTCTGGCCCGAGGGCAGGTGGCCTTCCCGCAACACCGCCTGCCTGCATTGAAGCGGCTTGGCGAAAAGGGTAGTGCTGATCCCGGTCAATAAGGAGCGTACCTTGCCCGAACCCGTCGATCCCGTCCGCCTGACCACCGATCTGATCCGCTGCCCGTCGGTCACGCCGGAAGAGGGCGGGGCGCTCGTCCTCCTGCAATCCGTCCTCGCGGAGGCCGGGTTCGATTGCCACCGGGTGGACCGGAACGGCACGCCGAACCTCTTCGCACGCTGGGGGCGCGCCGGCGCGAACCGCAGCTTCGGGTTCAACGGGCATACCGACGTGGTTCCGGTCGGCGACGCGGCGGCCTGGACGCACGATCCCTTCGGCGGAGAGATTCTGGATGGCTGGCTCTGGGGGCGCGGGGCCACCGACATGAAGTCGGGTGTCGCGGCCTTCGTCGCCGCCGCCGTGGATTTCGTCCGGACGACTCCGCCCGACGGGGCGATCATTCTCACCATCACGGGCGACGAGGAAGGGCCGGGCAAGGATGGCACCGTCGCACTTCTCGACTGGATGGCGGCACGGGGCGAGGCAATGTCCGTCTGCCTTGTGGGCGAGCCGACCTGCCCTGACCGGATGGGCGACATGATGAAGATCGGCCGGCGGGGGTCGCTGACCGCGCATGTCGAGGCGAAGGGCGTGCAAGGCCATTCGGCCTATCCGCACCGGGCGAAGAACCCGCTTCACGCGATTGTCCGGCTTCTCGACAGGCTTGCCTCCCATGACCTCGACGCCGGGACGGAGCATTTCGACGCCTCCACGCTGGCGATCACCACGATCGACACCGGCAACCCTGCCGGCAACGTGATCCCGGCGCGGGCCCGGGCGACGGTCAACATCCGTTTCAACGATGCCCATTCCTCCGCCAGCCTGTCTGACTGGCTTCGCGCCGAAGCGGCGAAGGTGGAGGCCGAGACGGGCGTGACCTTCGCGCTCGATATCCAGGTTTCCGGCGAAAGTTTCCTGACGCCGCCCGGCGAGTTCGTCCGGCTGGTGGCAGGTTCGGTCAAAGCGGAAACCGGCCTCGATCCGGCGCTCTCCACCTCGGGCGGCACATCGGACGCGCGCTTTGTCAAGGATCATTGCCCGGTGGTTGAATTCGGCCTCGTTGGCAAGACAATGCATCAGGTCGACGAGAGGGTGGAGGTCGCGCAGATCGCCCAGCTGAAGGCGATCTACGGCCGGATCCTGCGCGACTATTTTGCCTGACGCTGGTCCGGCGCCGACGGTCCGGTTCGCAAGTGCCTCGCCCGCCATTTCCACATGACGCCGCCGCGCGGGCGTGGTAGCCAGCGGCATGGCCCGCATCCCCTCCAAATCCGAGATCCTCGACTGGATTGCCGACAATCCCGGCCTTTCGGCCAAGCGCGACATCGCGAAGGCCTTCGGCATCAAGGGCGCCGACCGGATCGAGCTGAAGCGGCTTTTGAAGGAGCTTGAAGGCGAGGGCACGCTGGAGCGCCGCCGCAAGACCTATCGTGATCCCGAGAAACTGCCCCCGGTCACGATCCTCACGATCCTGCCGCCCGACCGCAACGGCGACCAGTTCGCGCGGCCGATGGAATGGCAGGGCGAGGCGCCGGAACCGCGCGTCCTTTTCCAGCCGCGCAAGGCTGATGCGCCGGTCGCGGAAGGCGACCGCATCCTCGCCCGCGTCAACGAGGTGAAGGGCGAGGATTACCAGTACGAGGCGCGGCTGATCCGCAAGATCGGCACCAATCCGCACAAGATCCTCGGGATCTTCCGCAAGCAGACCGAGGGCGGTCGGATCATTCCGATCGACAAGGGCTCGGACAAGGAATGGACGGTCGGCGCCGATGCCACGCAGGGCGCGAAGGACGGCGAGTTGGTCGAGGCCGAACTCGCCGGGCCGAAGGGCCGGATGGGCTTGCCGAAGGCGCGCATCATCGAGCGGCTCGGCGATCCTTCGGCGCCGAAGGCGGTGTCGCTGATCGCGATCCACCAGCATGGGGTTCCCGACGACTTCCCCGACGCGGTGATCGAGGAAGCAGACCGCATGAAGCCCGCCCCGCTAGGCCAGCGCGAGGACTTGCGGCACCTGCCCTTCATCACCATCGACCCGGCCGACGCCCGCGACCACGACGATGCCTGCTACGCCCATCCCGACGAGGATCCGAAGAACGACGGCGGCCATATCGTCTGGGTCGCCATCGCCGATGTCGCGCATTACGTCACGCCGGGATCCGCCCTTGACCGCGAGGCGCGGCACCGGGGCAACTCGACCTATTTCCCCGACCGGGTCGTGCCAATGTTGCCCGACAGGCTTTCGGGCGATCTCTGCTCGCTTCACGAAGGGGTGGCGCGGGCGGTTCTCGCGGTCTGGATGAAGCTCGATGCGAAGGGCCGCAAGGTTTCGCATCGCTTTACCCGGGCGATGATCAAGTCCGTCGCCAGCCTCAACTACGCCGAGGTTCAGGAAGCGCAGGATGGCCGCCCGAACGAACGCTGCGCCGAGCTTCTGGAGGAGGTCATTGCGCCGCTTTACGCCGCCTACGAGGCGACGAAGACCGAACGCGCGATGCGCCAGCCGCTCGACCTCGATCTGCCGGAACGCAAGATCGAGCTGACCGAGGACGGGCGGGTGAGATCGGTCGCGTTCCGTGAACGGCTGGACGCGCACCGGCTGATCGAGGAGTTCATGATCCTCGCCAATGTCGCGGCCGCCGAGGAGTTGATCCGGCTCCGCCGCCCGCTTCTCTTCCGGGTGCACGAGGAACCGTCCCCGGAAAAGCTCGACGCGTTGCGCGAAGTTGCGGTGGCGTCCGGCTTCACCCTGGCCAAGGGTCAGGTGCTGAAGACCGAGCATCTGAACCGGCTCCTGGCGCAGGCCGAGGGCACGGATTTCGACGAGCTTCTCAATATCACCACGCTCCGCTCGATGACCCAGGCCTATTACACGCCGGAGAATTTCGGCCATTTCGGCCTCGCCCTGAAAAGCTATGCGCATTTCACCTCGCCGATCCGGCGGTATTCGGACCTTGTCGTGCACCGGGCGCTGATCCTTGGGCACGGCTGGGGGCAGGATGGCCTGTCCCCGCAGGATATCGAGATGCTGGAAGAGACGGCGCAGCACATCTCCGATACCGAACGCCGGTCGATGGCGGCCGAGCGGGACACGACCGACCGTTACCTCGCCGCCTACCTCGCCGACCGGGTGGGGAGCGAGTTTACCGGCCGCATCAGCGGCGTGACCCGGTTCGGCCTTTTCGTGAAGCTCGACGAGACCGGCGCCGACGGTCTGATCCCGATCCGCTCGGTCGGGCGGGAGTTCTTCCACTACGATCCGAATGCCCAGACGCTGATGGGGGCGGATACCGGCCTCACCATCGGCATCGGCCAAAGGGTGACGGTGCGGTTGGCCGAGGCCGTGCCAGTCACCGGCGGGCTGATGCTGGAGCTTCTGGACATCGAGGGCCGCGATGTTCCGGCCGGTGCCTCGGCGCGGCGGGGCAAACCCTTCGCGCGGCGTCCCGGTGCGGCGAAGGCAAAGGCCGCGAAGGCACGCCGCAAGGTCGAACGCCGCCGGCGCTGACGCGGAACCGCGCCCACGCGGGGAGAGGACGCTTTTCGACCTCGTCCCGCCGCGCTACACTTTGCGCAAAGAAGAATGACAGGCAGGCAGGACATGCGCGTTTCAGCACTCATCGCCGTGGTTTCGACGCTCCTTCCCGCGATGGCGGCCGGGGCGGGGATCGCGCCGTCACCCCCGGACAATCAGGGCAGGATCATGAGCGGACCCGCAGAACTTATCCCGACTTCGGCCAATCTTGGCTTCAACCGCTGGATCGACGGCTTTCGCGGTCGCGCGCTGGCGCAGGGAATCAGCGCGGTTACGTTCGAGCGTGCCTTTCGGGGCGTCGACTACAACACTTCGGTGATCGAGAAGGACCGCAACCAGAGCGAATTCACCAAGGCGATCTGGGACTATCTCGACAGCGCTGTTTCGGACAGCCGCGTGTCGAATGGCAAGGCGGCTCTGCGTCAGCACCGGCGGCTTCTGGATCAGATCGAGGCGCGATACGGTGTCGACAAGGAGATCGTCGTGGCAGTCTGGGGGCTCGAAAGCTCCTACGGCACCTATCGCGGCACCACGCCTCTGATCGAGGCGCTGGCGACGCTTGCCTATGACGGGCGGCGCGGCAGCTTCTTTGAAAGCCAGTTGATCGCCGCCCTGAAGATCGTGCAGTCGGGCGACGTCGATCCGCGGCAGATGACCGGAAGCTGGGCAGGAGCGATGGGGCATACGCAGTTCATCCCGACCTCCTACCTCGCCTATGCGGTGGATTTCACCGGCGACGGCAAGCGCGACATCTGGTCGGACAATCCGGCCGATGCCCTTGCCTCGACCGCCGCCTACCTCTCCCGGTTCGGATGGAACAAGGGCCAGCCCTGGGGTGTCGAGGTGCAGTTGCCGCGCGGCTTCGATTTCGGTCTGACCGGCGAGAGAGTAAAGAAATCTCCCGCCGAATGGGCCGCACTCGGGGTGCGCGGCGTGGAGGGCGGCAAGGTTCCCAACTACGGCGCGGCGTCGATCCTGATGCCCGCCGGTGCCCGTGGCGCGGCCTTCATGATCTTCCAGAACTTCCACGTGATCGAACGCTACAACACCGCCGACGCCTATGTGATCGGGGTCGGGCACCTTGCGGACCGGTTGAAGGGTGGCCGGGCGATCCAGGCCAATTGGCCGCGCGAGGACCGTGCGCTCGTCTTCGCCGAACGCAAGGAATTGCAGGAACGGCTGACGAAGGCAGGCTTCAGCACCGGCGGCGTGGACGGCAAGATCGGCCCCAACACGATCGGCGCGATCCGCGCCTACCAACGCTCGATCGGGATGATTCCCGATGGCTATGCGAGCCTCGATATCCTCAGGCGGCTGAGATGAGCGAACCCTGCCTTGCGTGAGCGAGGCGGGGTGCCCCAAACCCCGGACGGGGTTCAGCCAGGTGGTGGCGCAGGCAGGCCCCCCGGCGTCAGCCGGGGCCGGAGCAGTGCGACAGGATGGGTCCGGAGCGTCAGCCGCATCGCGGCGTAATCCTCCACCACGTGCTCGCCCTCGCTCATCTCGGCGAAGATAACGGCAGGTTCGACGATCCCCTCGCCGTCGAGATCGCCCGCGAAAAGGGGCAGGGGGGTCGCGGTCGTATAGGCGCGGGCGGCCCAGAGCGCGTCGCGGCGCGACAGGCCGAGCGAGGCGAAGGCGTCGGCTTCGGCGAGAAGCGTCAGCGTCCGGTGCGAAACCCCGGCGCGGCGCCAGACATCCTCCATCGCGAGGTAACCGTTGCGGCGGGCGGCGGTGATCCAGTCCGCCTCCTCCTCTGCCAGTCCCCTGATCTGCCGGAAGCCGAGGCGGAGGGCGAGCGTGCCGTCGGGACAGTCCTCCATCCGGTTGTCCCAGGTGCTGGCATTGATGCAGACGGGCAGGACCGTCACGCCGTGTTCGCGGGCGTCGCGCACGATCTGGGCGGGGGCGTAGAAGCCCATTGGTTGGGAATTGAGAAGCGCGCAGGCGAAGATGCCGGGATGGCGGTATTTGAGCCAGGCCGAGGCATAGACCAGAAGCGCGAAACTCGCCGCGTGGCTTTCGGGAAAGCCGTAGCTGCCGAAGCCCTCGATCTGGGAGAAGCAGCGGGCCGAGAAGTCGTCCCCGTAGCCGTTCCGGCGCATGCCTTCCATGAACCGGTCGCGGAATTCCGAGACGTTTCCATGTTTCTTGAAGGTCGCGAGCGAGCGTCGGAGACGGTCGGCCTCTTCCGGGGTGAAACCCGCGCCGATGATGGCGATCTGCATCGCCTGTTCCTGGAACAAGGGCACGCCAAGCGTCTTGCCGAGAACCTCGCCCAATGCATCCGACGGGAAGGTCACGCTTTCAAGGCCGTTCCGCCGGCGGATGAAGGGATGCACCATGTCGCCTTGGATCGGCCCCGGCCGGATGATCGCGACCTGGATCACGAGGTCGTAGAACTTGCGCGGCTTCATCCGCGGCAGGAAGCTCATCTGCGCCCGGCTTTCGACCTGGAAGATACCGATGGAATCGGCCGCGCAGAGCATGCCGTAAACCTCGGGATCCTCGGGCGGCAGGGTGGCGAGCGTGCAGTCGAGATTGTGATGCTTGCCGAGGAGATCGAAGGCCTTGCGGATGCAGGACAGCATGCCGAGCGCCAGGACATCGACCTTGAGGATGCCGAGCGCGTCGATATCGTCCTTGTCCCAGGGGATGACGGTGCGGTTCTCCATCGTCGCGTTCTCGACCGGCACCAGTTCATCGAGCCGCCCCTCGGTGATGATGAAGCCGCCGACATGCTGCGAGAGATGCCGGGGAAAGCCCTGGATTTCGGAAATGAGGTCGAGCGTCTGCAAGAGCCGCGTATCGGCGGGATCGAGCCCGATCTCGCGCAGCCGCTCGGGCGACACCGCGCCGCCGCCCCAGCCCCAGATCTGGCTCGACATGGCGGAAAGCGAATCCTCGGACAGGCCCATCGCCTTGCCCACCTCGCGGGCGGCGCGCTTGCCACGGTAATGGATCACGGTCGCGCAAAGCCCGGCGCGGTGGCGGCCGTATTTCTCGTAGATGTGCTGGATCACCTCCTCGCGCCGTTCATGCTCGAAATCGACGTCGATATCGGGCGGCTCGTCGCGCGCCTCGGAGACGAAGCGTTCGAAGACCATCGTGCCGATCTCGGGGCTGACCGAGGTCACGCCGAGCGCGTAGCAGACGACCGAATTCGCCGCCGACCCGCGCCCCTGACAGAGGATGCCCTCCTCGCGGGCAAAGGCCACCACATCGCGGACGGTGAGGAAATAGGGCTCGTATTTCAGCCGCGCGATCAGGTCGAGCTCGTGCTCGGCCATCGACTGGACTTTCGGCGGCACGCCGTGCGGATAGCGCCAGCGCAGCCCTTCCCGGGTCAGGCGGGCGAGGCGGGCCGAAGGCTCCTCCCCGTCGAGAACTTCGGAAGGGTATTCGTAGCGCAGTTCGTCGAGCGAGAAGGAAAGGCGCCCGGCGATCTCTCCACTCCGCTGAACGGCCGCCTTGTGTCCCGCGAAAAGGGAAAGCATCTCCGCCTCGGATCGCAGGCGCTGTTCGCCGTTGGCTAGGGCGCCGCGGCCGAGGTCGTCGACGCGGGTGCCGGTGCGGATTGCGGTCAGCACGTCGGCGAGGCGCCGGCGGGCCGGGGCATGCATGAGCGGACGTGCGGAGGCGACGGTCGGCAGGCCGAGATCGCGGGCGAGTGCCGCGAGCCGATTGAAGCGATGCCGGTCATGGCCGTCGTAACGTGGCGCCATGAGGAGCGTGAGGCTCTCCCGGCCAAGGCGGCGCGCCAGCCGGTCCGCCTGTGACGCCCATCCGCCCGCGCCGCCCCCCGGCGTTGCGCCGCGTGAAGGCGCTTCTTCGGGCGGATGGAGAAGGAGCTCCAGTCCTGCCCCCCAGGCGAGGAGATCGTCGACGTCGAGATGGCATTCTCCCTTCGGCGCCCGAAGCCGCCCCGCCGAGATCAGCCGGCAAAGCCGTCCCCATGCGGCGCGGTCGCGCGGCAGCGCGGTGACGGTGAAGCCATCCGTCAGGCGGATCAGCGCGGCCGGCACGAGCCGGGGCGCCGTACCGGTCTTGCGGCGGATTTCCCGCGCCGCGACATGGGCGCGGACGATCCCGGCGACGGAATTCAGATCAGCGATGGCGAGCGCCGGCTGGCCGTGCTCCGCGACCGTGGCCATCAACTCATCAGGGTGGGAGGCGCCGGTGAGAAAGGTGAAATTCGATGTGGCTGAGAGCTCGACGAACATGGAATCCCCGCTGACCCATACATTATATTCATGCTTTGTTCTTTTGCGAGTCTCCCTCTTTTCATTGTGGTGCAAGTACCTCTGCCAAACGCGTCTCGATCGGATTACGCCCCGAAAAAGAAAAACGGACGCCCCGAAGGACGGCCGTTTCTTGCATTGCATCTGGCGGGTCAGCTCTTTCGCGCAGCCCGGATCGACTCTTCGAGCTTGCCGAGCGCCTCGGTGAAGACCGAATCCTGAATCGTGATCGGCGACAGGAAGCGGATCACGTTGCCATAGACGCCGCAGGTCAGGAGGAGAAGGCCGCGCGACAGCGCCTCCGTCCGCACCTTGTTGGCGAAATCGGCCGAGGGCTTGCCGCCGAGATTGAACTCGACCGCGTTCATGAAGCCGGGGCCGCGGATGTCGACAATCTCGGGCACGTCGTCGCGAAGCGACGAAAGATGCTGCTTCAGCCGCGCGCCGAGCTGGTTGGCGCGGTCGCAAAGCCCTTCCTCCTCGATCACGTCGAGGACGGCATTGGCCGCCGCGATCCCCAGGGGGCTGCCGCCATAGGTGCCGCCGAGGCCGCCGGGGGCGGGGGCGTCCATGATCTCGGCGCGGCCCGTCACCGCCGCGAGCGGGAAGCCGCCGGCGAGCGACTTCGCCATCGTGGTGATGTCGGGCTTCACCTCGTGATGCTCCATCGCGAACATCTTGCCGGTGCGGGCGAAACCGGTCTGAACCTCGTCCGCGATCAGGAGAATCCCGTGCTCGTCACAGATCGCGCGCAGGCGCGACATGAATTCGCGTGGCGCCTCGTAGAAACCGCCCTCGCCCTGAACCGGCTCGAGGATGATCGCGGCGACGCGCTTCGGGTCGACATCGGCCTTGAAGAGATATTCCAGCGCCGCGATCGACTGGTCGGTGCTGACTCCATGCAGCGGCACCGGGAAGGGGGCGTGGAACACGTCGGCCGGCATGCCGCCGAAACCGACCTTGTAGGGCACGACCTTGCCGGTCAGCGCCATGCCCATGAAGGTCCGGCCGTGGAAGGCGCCGGTGAAGGCGACGACGGCCTGACGCCCGGTTGCCGCGCGGGCGATCTTGATCGCGTTCTCCACCGCCTCGGCGCCGGTCGTGACGAAGATCGACTTCATCTCGCCCTTGCCCGGAACCATGCCGTTCAGACGCTCGGCGAGGCGGACGTAGTTTTCGTAGGGCACGACCTGGTGGCAGGTATGGGTGAAATGGTCGATCTGGTCCTTCACCGCCGCGATCACCTTCGGATGCCGGTGGCCGGTGTTCAGGACAGCGATGCCCGACGCGAAGTCGATGTAGCGGTTGCCTTCCTTGTCCCAGATCTCCGCGTTTTCCGCGCGGTCGGCATAAATCTGGGTCATCACGCCCACGCCGCGCGACATGGCGGCCTTGCGGCGGGTTTCGATCTCGGCGTTCAGCATGATGTCTCTCCTCGGACGGTTCGCGAATTCGATAGCCCTTCGGCGCGAAATGATCAATATTGCGAGTTGCCGCACAATAAATTTATCACTAAGGAAGAAAGCCCGCAATCGAGCGACGGGCGAGGCGCGGGGCGGAGGGCTGGCGATGGATTTCGACACGGGCGCGCGGCTGAAGGAAGAACGCGAAAAGCGGCGGATGTCGCAGCGCCAGCTCGCTGCGGCGACCGGCGTCACCAGCGGCATGATCTCGATGATCGAGCAGAACCGCACGAGCCCATCGGTCGCGACGATGAAAAAGATCCTTGCAGGACTCGGCATCTCGCTCGGCGATTTTTTCGCGGACGAAGCCGAGACCGGGCCAAAATGGCATTTTTCCCATGCGGAACTCAGGGAAATCACACCCGTTTCGAAACTGGGAGAGGCCGGCGCCGGCGTCGTCTTCCGCCAGATCGGCCGTCCGGGGGCCGCCGCCCTTCAGATGCTCTACGAGACCTACACACCGGGCGCCGATACCGGGCCGGAGCTTTACAGCCATGACGCCGAAGAAGCGGGTGTTGTCATCGCGGGGCAGGTGCTCGTCACCGTTGGCGAGGACACGCGGCTTCTGAGCGCGGGCGACGGGTACCTGTTCAACAGCCGCACACCGCACCGGTTTCGCAACCCGGGACCGGCAGACTGCGTCATCGTCTCGGCATGCACGCCGCCGACCTTCTGACGGGCCGAACCGGTCGTCTCCGGGAAATGTCGAGCGATATCAGAGCGACTCGGCGGAAAGACGCAAAGCAGGTGCAGCATTTTGGCCGGCCCCGGCCGAGTGGAAATCCGCTTATGGAATCCGCCGGTGAAAGGACCGAATCTCCGGGACGCAGTCCTGACGAAAAGGAGCCTTTCATGGACTACGAACAGCACATGTACGGGCGTTCGTCCTATGATCCGTCCCGGGCGCGCGGACAGATGCACCGCGAAGGTGGCGTCGGCGGCGTTCTACTTCTGGTTGGCGTCATCGTCGCGGCGCTGGCGATCGTGATCTGGATGGCGGGCAGCAATGCCGGTGGCGATCTTCAGCCCACGGCGCCGTCGGTCGGGCAGGACGATGCGGCGGCCACCATTCCGACCGACGCGGGCGCGGTGCCGGCGACGGAATAACCCGACACCGAAAGGCGGAGCCGCTCAGGCTCCGCCGCCCGTGCGGATAGTGGGAAGCGAGGCTAGGCCACGCGCGGCGGGAAAGAAGAAACCGACGCGAGTACAAGCGTTGCGGTTTTGTCCGATCCTCCGGTCAGCGGTTCGGATGCCGGGCTTGGGGCGACGCGAGTTCGGCTAGGATCGCCCCGGCCGCGGCGGCCGGATCGGTCGCGGCCCAGACCGGGCGGCCGACGACGACATGGTCAGCGCCGGCGGCGATGGCCTGGGCGGGGGTGGCGATGCGCTTCTGGTCGCCAAGGTCGCTGCCATGCGGCCGCACACCCGGCGTGACGATCAGCTTGCCGTTCGCCTCCGGCAGGGCGCGAATACGCGCGGCTTCCTGCGGGCTGCAAATGATCCCGTCGGCGCCAGAGGCGAAGGCACGGGCGGCGCGCTCGGTGACGATGTCGGGCACGTCGCCCGGACGGATCAGTGCCGCGTCAAGGTCGGCGCGGTCGAGCGAGGTGAGGATGGTGACCGCGAGGATCTTCAGATCCTTCCCGCCGGCCCCTTCCTTCGCGGCGCGGACGACATTGGGGTCTCCGTGCACCGTCAGGAAGTCGAGATCGAACTGCGCGAGGCCCCGCACGGCGGCCTCGACCGTCGCCCCGATGTCGAAGAGCTTCATATCGAGGAAGATGCGCTTGCCATGTTCCTGCTTCAGTTCGTTGGCAAGTGAGAGGCCGCCGCCGGTCAGCATGCCGAGGCCGATCTTGTAAAAGCTCACGCGGTCGCCCAGCCGCTCGGCCAGTTCGAGCCCGGCCAGGGCGTTCGGAACGTCAAGGGCGACGATCAGGCGATCATCTGCGATGCGGTCATCGGCGAGGCGGCGATCGGCTTGCGGCATCGGCGGTCCTTTCATGGGTCCGACCGGGTTTGGGCCGCATGCGCCAGGCTGTCAAGCACGCATCTACCGGCTTGGCGCGGGACTCGTGGTATCACGCCGCGCGGCGCGCGGTGGACCTTGCCGGATCGGCGGCAAAACTGAGCTTCGCCGCGCCCAGAATCCGGTCGCGCAACCGGGCGGCGCCTGGCGCGCGGGCCGGGGCGGAAATCCGGATGAAAGCCCGAACTGGCCCGCCGCCCGTATACGCGGTGAGCGCGACAATGGCCTCCACGTGTTCCGTGTGGCGGTTACGGCGTACGCGGGTGATGCGGGCCGACAGGATCCGCATCGGTTCACGCCCCCCGGAGATGGAACGGAGTGGGCATCGACCGACCCGCCCCGGGCGCCGTGTCGCGGCGGACGGCAATCGCGGTCAACTGCGGCGACGGCGGTTCGCTGACGGTCAGGAATGCCTGTTGCCAGCGATGGGCAGCACGGGCAAGCGCGCCGGCGAAGCGGGTTTCGATCAAGCTCATCTCGACCTCCTCCGTCAAGGTTAAGCCCGATTAAGCGCGAATCTCCTTTCGATTTGGTTTCCGGATTTTCGCGGCTCGGCCGTCCTTGAAATCACCCCGAAAGATGGCCAAGTCACTGACGAGACCCGGGATGTGTCGTGCCGCAGATGTGGGCGACCGGAAGCCCGGGGGCCAGCAAAGGAGAGAACCGATGAACATGGAAAAGTTCACGGAACGGTCGCGCGGATTCCTACAGGCCGCCCAGACCATTGCGATGCGCGAGGGGCACCAGAGGGTGGTTCCGGAGCATCTGCTCAAAGCCCTCATGGATGACGATCAGGGGCTGTCGTCCAACCTGATCCAGCGTGCCGGCGGAGAGCCGAAGCGTGTTGCCGAGGCGGTCGACCAGATGATCGCCAAGATGCCGAAGGTGTCGGGTGGCGACGGTCAGGTTTACATTGATACGTCGCTGGTGCGGGTGATCGACGAAGCCGAGAAGGTTGCCAAGAAGGCGGGCGACAGCTTCGTGCCGGTCGAACGCATCCTGATGGCGCTGGCGATGGTCAACACCAAGGCCAGGGACGCGCTGTCCGCAGGCGCCGTGACCGCGCAGGCCCTGAACACTGCGATCAACGATATCCGCAAGGGTCGCACGGCCGATTCGGCTTCGGCCGAGGAAGGCTACGAGGCGCTGAAGAAATACGCGCGCGACCTGACGGAGGCCGCCGAGCAAGGCCGGATCGACCCGATCATCGGCCGTGACGAGGAGATTCGGCGCGCCATGCAGGTGCTCAGCCGCCGGACCAAGAACAACCCGGTTCTGATCGGCGATCCTGGTGTCGGCAAGACCGCCATCGCGGAGGGGCTGGCGCTCCGCATCGTCGACGGCGACGTACCGGAAAGCCTGAGGAACAAGAAGCTCATGGCGCTCGACATGGGTGCGCTGATCGCGGGCGCGAAGTATCGCGGCGAGTTCGAGGAGCGGCTAAAATCCGTTCTGAAGGAGATCGAGGCGGCGGCCGGCGAAATCATCCTCTTCATCGACGAGATGCACACGCTCGTCGGCGCCGGCAAGTCCGACGGCGCGATGGATGCCGCCAACCTGATCAAGCCGGCGCTTGCGCGCGGCGAACTGCACTGCGTCGGCGCCACCACGCTCGACGAATACCGCAAGTATGTCGAGAAGGACGCGGCACTGGCCCGGCGCTTCCAGCCGGTGCTGGTCGACGAGCCGACGGTGGAGGATACGATCTCCATCCTGCGCGGCATCAAGGAGAAGTATGAACTGCACCACGGCGTGCGGATCTCGGACTCCGCCCTTGTCGCCGCCGCGACCCTCAGCCAGCGCTACATCACCGACCGCTTCCTGCCCGACAAGGCGATCGACCTCATGGACGAGGCCGCCTCGCGGCTTCGGATGGAGGTGGATTCGAAACCCGAGGAACTCGACGCCTTGGACCGCGAGATCCTGCAAAAGCAGATCGAGGCCGAGGCGCTGAAGAAGGAAGACGACGCCGCGTCGAAGGATCGTCTGGAAAAGCTCGAGAAGGAGCTTGGCGACCTTCAGCAGCGCTCGGCCGAGATGACGGCCAAGTGGCAGGCGGAGCGCGACAAGCTCGAATCGGCGCGCGGGTTGAAGGAACAGCTCGACCGGGCGCGGAGCGAGCTCGACCATGCGAAGCGCGAAGGCAATCTCGCCCGTGCGGGTGAGCTGTCCTACGGTGTCATTCCGGGGCTGGAGCGGCAGTTGGCGGAGGCTGAGGCCAAGGAAGACGCGCTGATGGTCGAGGAAGCGGTGCGGCCCGAACAGATCGCCGAAGTGGTTGAGCGCTGGACCGGCATCCCGACCTCGAAGATGCTCGAAGGCGAAAGGGAAAAGCTCCTCAAGATGGAGGAGGAGCTCGGTCGTCGGGTCGTCGGCCAGAACCGCGCGGTGGAAGCGGTGTCGAAGGCCGTGCGCCGGGCGCGCGCCGGGCTGAACGACGAGAACCGGCCGCTTGGATCGTTCCTGTTCCTCGGGCCCACCGGCGTCGGCAAGACGGAGCTGACGAAAGCCCTCGCCGAATATCTCTTTGACGACGAACACGCGATGGTGCGCATCGACATGTCGGAGTTCATGGAGAAGCACTCCGTCGCTAGGCTGATCGGTGCGCCTCCGGGCTATGTCGGTTATGACGAAGGCGGCGTCCTGACCGAAGCGGTGCGGCGCCGGCCCTATCAGGTCGTCCTCTTCGACGAGGTCGAGAAGGCGCATCCGGATGTCTTCAACGTGCTCCTTCAGGTGCTCGATGACGGTGTGCTGACCGACGGCCAGGGCCACCATGTCGACTTCAAGCAGACGCTGACCATCCTGACGTCGAATCTCGGATCGCAGGCGCTGAGCCAGCTGCCGGACGGGGCGGACGCTTCGGATGCCAAGCGCGACGTGATGGATGCGGTCAGGGCGCATTTCCGGCCCGAGTTCCTTAACCGGCTCGACGACATGATCATCTTCGACCGGCTGACACGGGACGACATGTCGGGGATCGTCGAGATCCAGCTGCGCCGCCTGAAATCCCGACTGGCCCAGCGGAAGATCGAGCTCGACCTCGACGATGCCGCCAAACAGTGGCTCGGCGACGCCGGCTACGACCCGGTGTATGGCGCGCGGCCGCTCAAGCGGGTCATTCAGCGCGATCTTCAGGATCCGTTGGCCGAGATGCTGCTGGCGGGTGAGGTCATGGATGGCGATACGATCCATGTCGGCGCCGGGGCGGACGGGTTGATCGTTGGCGAAAAGGTTCTCTCGTCCAATCGGCCGCGACCCGAGGGAGCGCCGCTACACTGAATGAATTGAACGGGGGCGGAGCGATCCGCCCCTTTTTATGTAGAGTGAATACCTCCGGGGCGCAAAGGAAGCGCCCCGCATGGATTGGATGGGCGCAGCGATCCGATCGCCTTTCGTTACAACTCACAAACGTAGACGTGAGACGGCTTTATTGGGAAGGAAGTCCGCTCCGGTGTAGGTTTCTCCGGAAACCGCAGTACCGGAGTCGATCATGAGCCGCCCACACACGCCCGATCTCAAATGGTCCGATGTCACGCCGCGGACGGCTTTCCTCAGCCGACGCCAGGTGATCGCGGGGGCGGCGGCTCTGGGCTTTGCCGGCCCGGCGGCGGCGAAGCTCTCCTACACACCGTCGGCCTTTTCCACCGATGCCGAGCCCAATACGCTCGAAGAGATCTCGACCTACAACAACTTCTACGAATTCGGTACGGGCAAGGGCGACCCGGCGGCCTATGCCCCGGCGCTCACGGTTGATCCTTGGTCCGTCCAGATTGACGGCATGGTCGAGAAGCCTGGGGCCTACGATCTCTCCGACATCCTTTCCGGCGTCACGCTCGAGGAGCGCATCTACCGGTTCCGCTGCGTCGAGGCGTGGAGCATGGTTGTCCCGTGGATCGGTTTCCAACTTTCCGACCTTCTGGCCCGCGTCGGCGTTCAGCCTTCGGCGAAATTCGTTGCCTTCGAAACGCTCGTCCGCCCCGACGAGATGCGCGGCCAGAGGTCGGCGCTCCTCGACTGGCCCTACCGGGAGGGGCTGAGGATCGACGAGGCGATGCATCCGCTGACGATTCTCGCGACCGGCCTTTACGGTGAGGACTTGCCGAAACAGAACGGGGCGCCGATCCGCCTCGTCGTGCCGTGGAAGTACGGGTTCAAGTCGATCAAGTCGATCGTACGGATCAGCCTGACCGACCGGATGCCTCAGACCACGTGGAACATGCTCCAGCCGAACGAGTACGGCTTCTATTCGAACGTGAATCCCGACGTCGACCATCCGCGCTGGAGCCAGGCCAGCGAACGCAGAATCGGCGCCGGGCTTTTCGGCGGGCGCGAGCCGACGCTGAAGTTCAACGGCTACGGCGAGCAGGTGGCTGGGCTCTACGCCGGTCAGGATCTGGCGAAGGATTTCTGATGGCGCTTGCCGATGGTGTGAACCGCGCCATCCGGCGGGTCCCAGCGTGGCCTATATATATAGTAGGCGCGGCGCTTCCCGTCTGGCTCTTCTGGCAAGGCGCGACGGGCGGGCTCGGCGTCGATCCGGTCAAGGCGATCGAACACCGCCTTGGCCTCTGGGGACTGAAGCTGATCGTTGCCGGGCTGTGCATAACGCCGCTGCGCCGCTTCGCCGGGGTGAACCTGATCAAGTACCGCCGGGCGATCGGGCTGCTGGCCTTCTTCTATATACTTTCGCACCTCCTCGCCTGGATCGTGCTCGACATGGGGCTGCTCTGGGCGCAGGCATTGGGTGACATCGTCAAGCGGCCCTACATCACGATGGGCATGGCCGGCTTCCTCGCAATGATTCCCTTGGCGCTTACGTCCAACGACCGTTCGGTGCGCCGGCTGGGCGCGGCGCGCTGGCGGGTCCTGCACCGGCTGACCTATGTCGCGGCGCTTGCCGGTGCCGCGCACTATCTATGGCTCGTGAAAGCCTGGCCCTGGCAGCCCATTCTCTATCTTGCCGCCGTCGTCGCGCTTCTGGGCCTTCGCTTGATTCCCAAAAACCGGGCGACTCGTGCGCCGAATCCTGTTTCTTTGAGCTGAACACAGAAAAAACAGCGGCTTACGTAAGGTCATCGCGCGCCTGACCGGAGAATCGTGAGGGCGATTCACGTCGAATCCGCCCGCCATCCGGCATTCTTTTCGGCATTCTTCCCGGT